>NZ_FQVH01000003.1 GCF_900129075.1 Caldanaerobius fijiensis DSM 17918 | reverse complement strand
CGTTAATAGCCCTCTCTGGAGTACCAGTCATAAGAACCCTCACAGTTTTGCCGTCATAACTTCCTTTATAAATACTATCTACATTATATTTATAAACACTATTTACTTTTACATTATATTCGGTAAAATCTACTTCTCCATAATGATACCGTTTATATATGTCACCCAATGTCCCATATATTATCAAATTGGATTTTTCAATTAATTCATCCGCATTATTAACTTCAGTAGCTAAAGATAACGAAGAAGGACGAGAAGCAGTATTTTTTATCATTTCTTTCTGGGTCTTTTTGTTTGCAAAAACAACTGCTCCAATTAAAAATATACATATTGATATAATAATGATCTTTTTCCACATAATGATCTCCCCCCTTTTTAATCCTATCCTTTCTATTTCTATGTATGTATCCCAACAAATAAAGGATAAACGTAGTAAAGAATAAAAAATTGAATTCGGCCTAAGCCGAATTCTCTACCTTATATCCCCTATATACTTTTCTGCCATGACTGCAGCAATAGCTCCGTCAGCGGCGGCTGTTACTATCTGCCTAACTGGCGTCTTTCTTACGTCTCCTGCTGCAAATACCCCTTCTACGCTGGTCTTCATGTTTTCATCGGTAATAATGTATCCGTATTCATCCATAGCCACAAGACCTTTTACAATGTCGCTATTTGGTACCGTACCTATGGCCACAAACAACCCATCTATCTCTATCTGGCTTTCTTCGCCTGTCTTATTGTTTTTGAGCTTTAGCCCTTCTACCTTTTGCTCGCCGATTATATCTTCAATAACGGTATTCCATATAAAATGTATCTTTTCGTTGTTAAAGGCCTTATCCTGCTCGGCCTTGGTGGCTCTTAGCTCATTGCGCCTGTGAATGAGGTAAACCTTCCTGGCAAACCGGGTGAGGAATACGGCATCTTCTACAGCGGTATTGCCACCACCCACCACCGCTACTACTTTATCCTTGTAAAATGCCCCATCGCATGTAGCACAATAGCTAACACCTGCACCTCTAAATTGCCGCTCCTTCTCCAGGCCAAGTTCCCTGGGATTGGCACCCATAGCAAGAATAACCGCCTTCGCCTCATAAGTATTTCCGTCGGTCTTAACCTTTTTAACGGCTCCAGCTATGTCCAGCTCCAGTACCTCTTCATACTTTATATCGAGGCCATAGCGCCTGGCCTGGTTTTCAAAATTGGCCATAAGCTCTGGCCCGGCAATGGGCTCAACAAATCCAGGATAATTTTCTACTAGATAAGTAGTAGCTGCCTGCCCACCTGCAAACATCTTTTCAAGCAAAACTACGTCCATGCCCGCTCTGGCAGCGTAAAGACCTGCCGTCAAACCTGCGGGACCGGCTCCTATTATAATCAAATCGTGCATATCCTACCGTCCCTTTCTTACAATAAATATCTTGTGCGATTAAATTATAGATGCTACATCTCATGTGTATAAGCCATTTTATCTTTACTCGCTTATTTTTTCTCATAAACATTGTATCATAATATTGTACCCCCCCCCTATACCTATGGGGTACAATATTATGATACTCTAAAACTACCATTTTGTCAATACCAGCCAGATCTCGATTCGCAATAAAACTAATACATTACTTGAGTTTAATACAATAGTTCCCTGAGCCCAGCTCTACGAGATAATATTTTCGACCACACTCTACCGTATCTTTTACACCAAACCCTTCTATAGGACCTTCTTTTCCTTCAATTGAGAGACTTTTATTCTCCCATAACTCAGGGATATAAACCTTCGCCTTTGAATTTACAGGTATGGCTACTTCCAGCGTAAACTCCCCATCTTCAATAGCCCAGGCAGACTTTATAACGCCCCTTATAGTCTTGGTCGATGCGGCAGCATGTTTTAGCCCTTTCGGTATAACCGGCTTTATGATGACTTCTTCCCATCCCGGCTTTCCTAACTTTATGCCTGCTAAATCCTTGTAGAGCCAGGCATCTACCGTGCCAAACATGATGTGGTTTTGAGAGTTCATGCCACTTCCCGTGAGTTTTTCCCAGCGCTCCCACAGTGTTGTTGCTCCTTCTCTGATCATATAGCCAAAGCTGGGATAGCTCTCCTGGGTCATCATTTTATACGCTGCATCCACATACCCATAATCAGATAGGGTATCAAGGATGTATTTAGTCCCTATAATCCCCGTATCAAAATGGTAATCTGCCTGTTCTACCACATGCTTTACAAGATTTTCCACTACTGCTTTTTCCTCGCCCTCAGGGGTTATTCCCAACTGGAGTCCCAAGGTATTGGATGTCTGATCGTTGTTGCCGTAAAAGTGACGCTCTGAATTATAATACTTTTTATTAAATGCCTCTCTTATTTTATCAGCTTTTTCTCTCAGCCGTTTCTGATCATCGTATTTGCCTATTATCCCTGCAATTTCAGAAAGTATCAAAACATCGTGATAGTAATAAAAAGCCGATGTAATCTCTCTGGGGGTATGTTTAGGAGGTATGCTGCCAGGTGTACACCACTCGCCGTAGTGGACATAGTTTACAAGGCCGTCCACCTCCTGTGACGATAAAAATTCAACCCACTTTTTCATGCTGTCATAATGCTCTTTTAATATGGCTGTATCGCCGTAATACCTGTACATCTCCCACGCAATGGTTATATATGCCGTCCCCCACGCAGGATCTGCCGGATATATTGACCAATAATGAGGTACTACATCGGGTATGCTCCCATCTTCCTTCTGCGAATCCTTTATATCATTTAAGTACTTGGCGTAAAATGCCGCCATGTCAAAGTTGTAAATGGCCTCCTCTGCCGTCAATTGGGCATCACCCATCCAGCCCATGCGCTCATCCCTCTGCGGGCAATCGGTGGGTATGCTCATGAGGTTGCACAGCTGGCTGTAGATGATATTTTTGTGTATATTGTTTATAAGGTCATTGGAACAGGCAAAGCTCCCCACAGGCTCCACTGCTGTATGCACAAAACGACCTTCCATACAATCCAATGCAGGTGTGCCAGGATAGCCTGTAACCTCCACATATCTGAAGCCGTGATACGTAAAATGAGGTTCAAATACTTCCACGCCTTGGCCCTTGAGTATATACGTATCAGTAGCCTCCGCTGTCCTGTTGACGTTAAAATTCAGCATACCATCATCGCCCATCAGCTCAGAATACCTGAGCCTCACTACCTGTCCTCTCTCACCTTCTACTTTTATCCTTACCCAGCCTGTGAATATCTGGCCAAAGTCGAATATATAAACGCCCGGTGCTGGATTGGTCATCTTTACAGGTTGCATAACCTTACAAACCTTTATAGGAGGCATGACCTGCGAAGTCAATCGGCCACCAGGAGCATCTACCAGTACGGCATTATCCCAATTGCTATCATCCAATCCCGGCATATCCCAGCCGTCTATTTCCAGCCTTGCATCATAGGTCTCCCCGTAATATATACCGTTTTCCCTGATAGGGCTATCGCCGACCTTCCAGGTGTCGTCAGTCACTACAACATCATCGGTCCCATCAACATAATCTATGTGGAGCTGTGCAATCAAACATGGAGCACCATAGCCATAATTTGCGATGTACCTGCCATTCCCCAGCATGACGCCTATGGCATTGGCGCCTTCCCTCAGAAAACCTGTTACATCATAGGTGGAATACAGTACGGTCTTTTTATAGTCGGTCTGGCCTGGATCCAGCACCCTATCTCCTACCCGGCAGCCATTGATATGAAGTTCATAATAGCCCAAGCCCGATATGTAGATCCTGGCACTTTTTACAGGCTTTTTTGCTATGAATTCTTTTCTGAACAGGCTCCCATACCTCATCTGGTAGTTCTGTTGTGGCTTAAAACCGTCGCTTTGAGCTTCAAAAACCTGATCACTGCCATTGCCTATCCATTTTGCCCTCCAATCGCTTTGGTCTAAAAAAGCCGTTTCAAATACAGCCACTTCGCTATAAGGACTTACGTCGCCGTTTTTATCCCACCAGCGCACCCTCCAGTAATACCTTGTGCGGGATTTTAATTCTTTACCATTGTATACCACATTAGCGGTATCTCCCGACTGCACCACACCGCTATCCCACATATTCCCTTGTCCTCTTTCAATGAGTTCAGGGTCATCAGAAACGATCACCTGATATGCCGTCTGAAACTGTCCCATGTCATCATGCTTTAAAACCCATGAAAACAGAGGACGCTTGCTGTCTAACCCCAGAGGTTCTCTGACATACTGACACCTTAGATCATAAGGTGCATAAATATTCTTTTCGTTCATAATTATCTTTCCCCCTTTTTATTTAAGCTAATCGCTGATTGTCGTATTTTTACAGATACATTATAGCATATAGCAAACCAAATTTATACCGCTGGTTTGGCCAATTTAATAGCGAAATAAAAAGTCGTCCCTATTCCCTCCTGGCTTTCTATACCGTACTGGCTTTTATGAAGTTTTAATATTTCGCTAACTATCGCGAGCCCAAGACCTGTTCCCAATTTATCAAGCTTATAATACCTGTCAAAAATGCCGTCGATCTTATCAGAAGGTATCCCGCGGCCTGTATCTTTTATGTTTACCTCTACAGCATCCCCTTTAATGTACGTGAAAATACTCAAACAGCCGCCAGCATCCATATTTTTCAGCGAATTGTCAATGGTGTTTATAAACACCCGCTTTAACAGTTCCCTATCGCCCTGTACTCTCACATCAAGGCCATTTAATATTACTTTTATGTCCTTTTTGTTTAATTCTACCTCAAAAGCCCTCAATACCTCTTCAACAAGATCATATAAATTGAATTCGCTTATATCCAGCTTTACATAGCCCGATTGAAGTTTTGATAGAGACAGTATACTGTCAATCAAAGCCGACATCCGCTGAGATTCGCTTATAATCGTATTAAGGTATTTATCCCTTTGTTCTTTTTCATCACCGTAAAAATCCAGTAACATCTCAGCATAGCCCCTTATGAGCCCTAAAGGAGTTTTTAAGTCATGAGTCATATTGGCAATAAAATCTTTTTTTAATTTATCAGCTCTATCCAAGTCTGATGCCATATCCTCAATAGAAAGCGCCAGGTCCTTAAACTCGTCCTTTAAATCGTCACTTACCTTGACCTTGAAATTACCTCTTGATATCTCTCCTGCCGCTTCTTTAAGTTTATCAATAGGCACTATAAACCTGCGCGAAAACGCCCACGATAGGGCAAAAGAAAAAAGCACGGATAAAGCTCCTATCCACCAAAACAGGCTCTTAAAGATCTTTACATTGTCGTCAATAGAAGACATCGGTATGCTTAAAATGATCCTGCCCCTGCTAGAATCATGCGTATAATTCTGCACTACGGCCAGGTGCTCCATCTTTAAATCCGTACCATTGTAATAATATACTCCCGGTTTATACTGATACAGCAAAGGCAATGGCATTCCTGCACCAGCTCCCATGCCGTAGCCCATGCCTCCTCCTCGCATCCTATTATTTAATATTATTTCTCCACGTTCATCAACTATCACCAGTCTGGCACCCCAACGCTCTGTGGCATCATATAGCTTCTCCTGCTGGTCTATGTTTTTAGCTATATATGAGGCAAGAGCTTTAAGTTCATTTACCTTGCTGTTTATATAAATCTTTCGCAAGAAAACCACCTGTGTCAGCCAGAATAAAATCAGTATGACGGCTATTACCAATATATACGATAAAAATATCTTTCTCTTTATTCCCTTCACGTCATTCACCATCCAATTTATAACCAATTCCCCAAACGGTTTTCACCAGGTACCTCTTGTCTCCTAATTTTTCCCTGATCTGCTTGATATGAGTGTCAACCGTCCTGAGATCGCCGTAAAAATCATAACCCCACACTCTCTCGAGGCACTGCTCTCTCGTTATAGCACGACCCCTGTTTTCCATAAGGTATTTCAGTAGATCAAATTCCTTTGGCGTAAAATCAACCTTATTGCCGTCTACATAAACCTCTCTCGAATCAACGTCCACCACAATGCCTTTCCATTCCAGGACATTTTTTGCGCCACCTTTATCCACCCTTTTCAAAAGGGCTTTTATCCTGGCCATCAATTCCCTGGGGCTAAAAGGCTTTACCACATAATCATCAGCCCCCAGCTCAAAGCCCAACAACTTATCGTACTCTTCTCCCCTTGCTGTCAACATTATCACAGGTACATCTGATGTTTCCCTGAGTTCTCTTAGCACTCTCCACCCGTCCATATCAGGCAACATGACATCAAGGATGACAAGGGATATATCATATTTTTCAATAAGCTCAAGGCCACTACGGCCATCCCCTGCAATAAATGCTGAATAACCGTTTTTTTCTAAATAGGTTTTCAATATATCCTGAAGTCCTTTTTCGTCTTCAATAACCAGTACCTTATCCATCTTCATCACCCAGAATCAGATTACAATATTTCAGCAATTAATGCAATTGCATAATAAAAATCCTCACAAAAACATCACAAATCTATTACTTTTTTATCATACAAAGCAGGTATCATATAATCGTAAACAAAATCTGAAAGGAGATGTTCAAAAATGAATTACAAAAAAATTTTATCAGGTGTATTGGTAAGTGGAATGCTTTTAACGGGTATCGTAGCCTACGCTGATAGCAGCAACTCCAACACATCAACTTCAACGGGCAAAATAACAACCAGTTCCCAGGCATTTACCCCGGGGAGAGGCTATGGCATGAGATTTGGCAAAGCAGGAAATAACGTTCAGGTATTAGCAAATCTGTTGGGCAAATCCCTTGAAGACACCTATAAGCTCCTCACCCCAGGAAAAACACTGGCCGAAATAGCCCAAGAAAATGGTATATCCTTGGACAAATTTCAGCAAGCGATGCTTGAGAGCAGAAAAAATATCATACAGCAGCGGGTCAAAGACGGCGCAATAACGCAGGAACAGGCAGACCTGATGATAAAAAACATGGAGCAGAATATAAAAAACTGTGATGGAACAGGTATAGGTAGAGGAATGGGTAGAGGTTTTGGTATGGGCAGGTAATCCCCTGCCTTTTTTATTTTGCAATCACATCTATTTTACACGAGGTACTGCAGGATTTGGAAGATAAAAATAGAATTAATAAATTATAATGATTTATGTAAGGGGGTTATGATTGTGGAAGAAAAACCGCTGTATAAAGACCCTTCGCAGCCAATCGACGTAAGGGTCAAAGACCTGATATCAAGAATGACGCTTAATGAAAAGATCTCGCAAATGCTACATGAATCTCCTGCCATACCGCGTCTGGATATACCGGAGTATAACTGGTGGAATGAATGTCTGCATGGTGTAGCCAGAGCCGGTATTGCCACCGTATTTCCACAGGCCATAGGCCTTGCAGCCACCTTTAATCCGGACTTGGTATACCAGGTGGCTACAGCTATTTCTGATGAAGCCCGGGCAAAGCATCACGAAGCTGTTCGCAATGGCGATAGAGGGATATACAAAGGCCTCACTTTCTGGAGCCCAAACATAAACATATTTCGCGACCCCAGATGGGGGCGAGGCCAGGAAACCTACGGAGAAGACCCTTACCTTACCGGGCGGATGGGTGTAGCCTTTGTAAAGGGCTTGCAGGGAAATCATCCTAAATACCTTAAACTGGTGGCTACACCGAAACATTATGCCGTACACAGCGGCCCTGAAAAAGACAGACACCATTTTGACGCCCGCGTAAGTCCAAAAGACCTTCGCGAAACATATCTGCCTGCCTTCAAAGAATGCATACAGGAGGCAAAAGCAGAATCCGTCATGGGCGCCTATAACAGGACCAATGGTGAGCCCTGCTGTGGCAGCAAAACCCTGCTTCAGAAAATATTAAGAGAAGAATGGGGTTTTGACGGCTATGTGGTCTCTGATTGTGGCGCTATAAGCGATTTTCACCTCCATCATAAGATCACCAACAGCCCACAGGAATCTGCTGCCATGGCAGTAAAAAACGGCTGCGACTTAAACTGCGGCAATACCTACGGTAGCCTGCTTATAGCGGTACAAGAAGGCCTCATAACTGAAGAAGAAATCGATCGAGCTGTAACCAGGCTCTTTAAGGCAAGATTTAAACTGGGAATGTTTGACCCGCCGGAAATGGTTCCTTACGCCCAGATACCATACGAAGTAAACGACTGCCCTGAGCACAGACAACTGGCTTTAAAAGCTGCACGAGAATCCATTGTACTGTTAAAAAATCAGAACAACCTGCTGCCCCTGAAAAAAGACCTTAAATCCATTGCCGTAATAGGCCCCAACGCTGATGTGCTGGAGGTTCTGCTGGGCAATTACAACGGTACGCCATCAAAATACGTCACACCCCTTGAAGGCATAAAAAATGTAGTATCACCCGACACAAAGGTTATCTATGCCAAAGGCTGTGACCTTACAGGGACATCAAAAGAAGGCTTTGATGAAGCCGTAGAAGCCGCCAGAAACGCTGATGTCGTCATCATGTGCATGGGCCTGGCACCATCCATTGAAGGTGAAGAAGGGGATGCGGTCAATTCTGATGCATCAGGCGACAGAATTCATATAGATCTACCAGGGGTTCAGGAAGAGTTGCTCAAAGAAATCCATGCTACAGGTAAGCCTATTGTGCTGGTAATGCTAAATGGCAGCGCTGTCGCCATCAACTGGGCCAATGAACATATACCCGCTATCCTCGAGGCGTGGTATCCCGGCGAAGAAGGTGGTACCGCTATTGCCGACGTAATATTCGGCAACTACAATCCAGCAGGCAGGCTTCCTGTCACCTTTGTCAAGTCCGTCGACGACCTGCCACCTTTTACCGATTACAGCATGAAAAACAGAACCTACAGATACATTGAAAAGGAGCCTCTGTACCCCTTCGGCTTCGGATTAAGCTACACCACATTCCAATACAGCAACCTGACTTTAAGCGCCAAAGAAATAGGCACATCAGAAAACCTCACCATATCGGTTGACGTACAAAATACGGGTAAAATGGCTGGAGACGAGGTAGTACAGCTTTATCTTACGGACCTGGAAGCATCCGTGGTAGTACCTAAATGCCAGCTCAGGGGCGTTCAGCGAATTAACCTGGCACCTGGGGAGAAAAAAACTGTAACGTTTACTTTAACGCCCAGGCAGATGGCCCTCATAGATAACGAGGGCAGGTGCATACTGGAACCAGGGACATTCAAAATTTCCGTTGGTGGCTGTCAGCCCGACGAAAGAAGCAAAAAACTGGGAGGCACTTTCCTCACTGAGACCTTTGAGGTAAAAGGAAACCCTGTGGAACTTCCATACTGATTTGCCGGTGTATATGCAAAGGTGCTACAGGATTTACCCTGTAGCACCTTTATCATTTTGCCTTTATCGTCTTTATGATGTCCTTAATTTAATCCGAAATAGTAGTCTCCCACTTCTTTAAGTAAGAAATGAACAGCACTGATTTAGATAAAAATAGCAATAGTTCGCTGAGTTAAGAGCGGAAGTTAATCCCAATACCTTTCAGCGATTTGAGCTCTAATAAAAAACGCCCTGTTCTTGTTTTGTCTAACGATGACTATAACAGTAAAACAGCGGTAGTTTACTCTCTCATACGGTTTTGACAAAATACCAGATCCATATAGTTGACGCCCGCTCTTTTTGCCACCCATGGGCATTTAGCCCTGAATATAAAGAAGGTCTTATCGCCGGCTATTTCCTTGCCTTCCAGCGACTCATAATTGCCCTGACCTTTTGATATCACAAGATCAGCATCTTTATACGCCTGAATGAATTCTTCTGAGCAGGCATCCAGCACCGTACCCAGATATCTGTTGCCGTTCTCGATGATATCAGCCATCTTATCCATACCTACCATAATAGCATCTTCCATGGTAGAATCGTTGAGTATAGGACCTGATTTGACGCTGTATATGATATCAACATGATACCTTTTTAACTGTTCTACAAGGAGTTTATCAAATACTATTTCCCCGCTGTTATCGCCTATGATGAGGATTTTTCTGGCCTTGTTTAAAAAATCCCTAAACTGCCCATAATCACACAATGCAAATCCCATAGATAGGGCATCTTCAATGCTCTTATCCACATCAAATTCTCTTAATATGCCCATATCGATGATATTACCTGCTGCCGCCATCTTTATCGCCATCATAAGCGGATCCTCTGCGTTTAAGACCATATTCCTCAACCGGGGGTAGAGCTCCATAGCAAATGTATTAGAGCGTTCTTTAGCCTCTTTAAAAGGATCATCAATACCCATGAGACGATATGCTTCCAGCAGCAATATAGAGGAGTTCTCCGCAGGGCTTTTAGTATCATCCACATCCGGTATCATTTTTGAAACCTCTTTAATTATTTCCTTTTGTCTCTCCTGGGGTAGCCCTGCAGCTTCAAAAGCTGATATAACCTGCTTCAAATAACACGGCGAACATTCCGCAACGCATTCCATAGCAATCACCCCTTTATTTTTAACTATAATTTTGAGCGAAGACTACACTTTTGAGTGAAGACCATAGGAACATACCTTGATGCATATACCGCATACCGAACCCCTGCCAATATGCTTAAAGTGCTTATTCATGTACTCGCTACAGGCCATAGGGTCCACAAGCATATCCCTGGGCATACCTGCAACCCAATGACCGCCATAAAGGGCACCGGCAGGGCAGCTCTCAACACATTTGTTGCAACTGCCACATCTGGATTCTTCTATAGGCTGTCCTACAGGAAGCTCAGCGTCCGTAAGTATCGTACCCAACCTCACTCTGGGCCCATACTCAGGAGTTACCAAAAGACAATTTTTACCTATCCAGCCTATACCGCTTCTAGTAGCAGCCGTCTTATGCTGAAAAATCCCCGAATAGGGACCTATGCCATCACCGTATACCGTCTGGGATGCAGGCACAGCCATAGCCAGATAACCCCATTCCTGCAGGAGCATACTGGCCCTCAATGTGATGTTGTCGATGAGGGTATTTACGCTCCGGTAGTGATGAAAGTAGGTATAAGTCGGCCCATCTTCTATCTCGTCGATTATCTGATCCGATAACCGTACGACTATAGAAATAGCGTACTTTAAATGCCTGTACTTTTCTGGCAGCACATCGCCAACATAGCCAAAGCCGTATTTTGTAGCACCCCATTCAGCCAATTTACTTTTTAGCAAATCGAGCTTTTTATCGTCCAATTGTCCTCCCATTTTTCCTCCTGCATCCGCCTTCCGAGTTTTTATTAACATAGTCTGTGCTTATTCTCATCATTTCCACGCTATTTATTTACTGTAACGTTTTTCTCAGATGGCACTATATTTATCCACGTCTTACCAGGCATTAGCCTTATTTCCTCCCCATTGCCATCGTAAAAATGAGTTATATCGCTTTCTGATGTTCTCTCCCAGGTGCCTTCGATATAATTTCCATTGATTACATATGCGGCCTTGCCTTTTGATATAAGATTTATATAAAGGCGCCCTTCGCTGTCCAGCACCTTATAAGGCGCATATTGCAATATTATGTTATCAGCGTAAAGCTGCTTGCCCGTCTCCCTGTCCACATGGGGGTTTCCGTTTATATACCTTAAAAAATGCCCTGTACTTTCATCGTACTTATACAGATCGTCAAAATATCTATTGTATTTAACCTCTACCGATTTTACATCTCCGTGGGGTATATTACTGTCAAATTTAAAGTGGGGATTCTTATCGGTTACCACATCGTTTAATTTAACAGCATCCTTTAACGATACATACGTGGCATGAGGGTCCACCCGCGCTTTGTCCTTAAAAAAAGGGCGAGACATATGAAGGGCATCAATATCTATTAATCCCAATTGCTTTATAGCACTCTTGGCTGCTTCAGAACCGCCCACATGGACATACTGGGCATTCCACTCCTTTGCGATATCCACGAAATAAGGCCTGGCGCTTCTCACAGGGCCTACTTTGTCAGGATAATTCTCGTAGAAAAGGGTTAAAAACCTCGTGATACCGCCCTCCACCAGTGCTTCATAAACCACATCAGCATAAATCAACCCCGATTGTGGCCTGGCCGGCGGAGTATTTTCTATCATCACCGCAAACAGCTTATCGTTCTGTCCGGCATATTTCATACCTGTAGTAAAAGAAGTCCTCCAGTTATCATTGGACTCCACATCTTTCCCGCCAGATACTTTGCCACCAGCCCCATTACCACTGGGGTTTTGTGTCACCTTGTTGATCTCAGGCTCTCTTGCTTGTCTCTTACACCCCGCAGTGACTCCCAGAATTAATATAATAACTAAAAAACACGCTATAAGCTTCTTCATGATTGATAAGGCTCCCCCTTTAACCCTTTTGCACCTCCCAAAAACTTACTCTATCTCTATCTTATTGTATGTCTTCTTGCCTTTCCTTACCAGCATAAACCCATCCTTAAAGAAATCTTCTGTAACAACCATATTGATGTCATCAACTTTCTCATTGTTTACATAAAGTCCTCCCTGCTGTATAAGCCTTCTTCCTTCGCTTTTAGACGGTATAACTCCTGCTGCTAGAAGCACATCGAGTATACCCGTATTTATCATATCCTGCGATATCTTTGATGTGGGCACATCGTCCAGACTGCCCCCTCCTTCAAACAATGCTTCAGCAGCTTTCCGGGCTTTCTGGGCCTCTTCTTCGCCGTGTACCAGTTTAGTAACCTCATAAGCCAGCACCTTTTTGGCTTCATTGATCTCCTTGTCCTTCAGCGAACCTAACCTCCTCACCTCATCCATAGGCAAGAAAGTCAGAAGGGCCAGGCATTTCTCCACATCCTCATCATTGACGTTGCGCCAATACTGATAGAAATCATAAGGCGATGTCTTCTCGGGATCCAGCCATACAGCTCCTTTCTCCGTCTTGCCCATCTTCTTGCCTTCGCTGTTGGTAAGAAGGGTAAATGTCATACCGTAAGCCTGTTTCTCTTCTTTTTTCCTTATAAGCTCAACCCCTGCTATGATATTCGACCACTGGTCGTCACCACCCAATTGCATAATGCAGCCATATCTCCTGTATAGCTGTAAGAAATCATAGGCCTGCATGAGCATGTAGTTAAACTCCAGGAAGGACAAACCCCTTTCCAGCCTCAATTTAAAGCACTCGGCTGTAAGCATCCTGTTGACAGAAAAATGCACACCGATATCTCGTAAAAATTCTATGTAATTGAGGTCCAAAAGCCAGTCGGCGTTATTGACCATAATGGCCTTGCCGTCAGAAAAATCGATAAAGCGCTGCATCTGCACCTTAAACCGTTCAGCATTATGGGATATCTCTTCTTTGGTCAGCATCTTTCTCATATCAGTCTTTCCGCTGGGGTCGCCGACCATGGCAGTTCCTCCGCCGATAAGTGCAATAGGCCTGTGACCCGCCTTTTGCATATGGGCCATAACCATAAGCTGAAGAAAATGCCCTACATGTAAGCTGTCAGCAGTCGGATCAAACCCAATATAAAACGTAATCTTTTGTTTATCCAGTAAATCCTTGATCTCATCTTCGTGGGTTAATTGCTCAATATACCCTCTCTCCTTTAAAACCTCAAAAACCGACACGCGAAAACCTCCTCAACGTTCTACTCTCATGGTATTTGCAGTTAATGATATTATACCATTTAATAGCTTAAATTCAAATCCTCAAGAATCTGAAAATCCTTTTCTATAGAGAATTTCGCAAATGTGCTTAGAAAACAGCGAAAAAGGAAAGCAAAATAATACTGGAATCGTTAAATAACTATAGTATAATAGTTTTGTGATTATATGCTATCAAAAAAGGGGGAAATCGTATGTCCTGGGCAATAATAGCCACATGGCCTTTTGCACTAAAAGGTGTAGAAAAAGCAAGCGATATAATAAAGGAATCTGGAAACGCGCTGGACGCTGTGGAAGTAGTAGCTAAAGCCGTTGAAGCTGATCCCGATGTGGATTCAGTTGGCTTTGGAGGTCTTCCCAATATAGCAGGTGAAGTGGAGCTGGACGCTGCTATTATGGACGGGAAGGACCTTTCTATTGGAGCAGTTGCAGGAATAAAAGGTTTCATGCACCCTATAAGTATAGCCCGAAAGGTCATGGAAAAAACTCCCCATAATGTACTGATAGGCAGGGGAGCAGAGGAGTTTGCAGCTAGAATGGGCTTTAAAAATGCCGTTCTGATAACGGACAAGACCCGAAAAATATGGGAAGAAAGAATATCAGAAATAGAAAAAGGCCAATCACCATACGAAGGTCACGACACTGTAGGAATAGTAGCACTTGATCCAAAAGGCGATATGGCGTGCGGCACTTCCACCAGTGGTCTGTTTTTAAAGTACAGAGGACGGGTGGGCGATTCACCTTTGGTGGGCTCCGGCTTTTACGTCGACAACACGGCAGGTGGAGCAGCTGCTACGGGAATGGGCGAAGATATCATGAAAGGCTGTACGTGCTTTTACGCAGTGGAATTGATGAGACAAGGATACAGTCCAAAAGATGCAGCTGAAGAAGCTGTAAGGCGCATACATAAAAGGCTGGCTGAAACCAAGGAACACGTTGGGGACATATCCATCGTCTGCATGGACAATAAAGGCAACTGGGGCGCTGCAACCAACCGGCCAGAATTTGAATTCGTGTTTGCGTCAGATGAGGTAGCACCGGCAGTATATAAGGTTACCAGAGTCAGCGGTATATAAACCCTCTAAATTAAACTGAGAAGCAATTGCTTTATCTCACTATAATCCGTCATCTTATTGATGCTGTCCCTCAACCTGGCACTGCCGTAGATACCTTTAAGGTACCAGCCTATGTGCTTTCTCATCTCCCGGATACCTTTATCCTCTCCCTTATACTGCACCATCATGTCCAGGTGTCTAAGAATTACATCTACTTTCTCTTCAAGGGTAGGCTCAGGGAGCAATTCTCCTGTGTTTAAGTAATGCACAGTCCTCTTAAATATCCAGGGATTCCCCTGAGCTCCTCTCCCTATAAGCACGGCATCACAGCCGGTATACTCCAACATATTTTTAGCGTCCTGCGGTGTAAAGATATCTCCGTTTCCTATAACGGGAATCCTCACGGCTTCTTTGACGCTGCGTATTATATCCCAATCTGCCTTCCCTGAATAAAATTGCTCCCTCGTCCTGCCGTGTACGGCTACTGCTGCAACACCGCAATTTTCAGCGATTTGCGCAATTTCCACAGCATTTACGTGCTGGTCATCCCATCCTTTTCTTATCTTCACCGTCACAGGTTTTTTGGAGGCCTTTACCACCGCACTTATAACTTTTTCTGCTAATTCAGGCTTTAGCATAAGGGCAGACCCATCGCCATTCTTCACGATCTTAGGGGTGGGGCATCCCATATTTATATCTATTATCAAGGCTCTAGATTGGTTTAACCTTTCTGCTATCACACCCATTATATCGGGATCGGAACCAAATATCTGCAATGCCACCTGTTCTTCATCACCGATATCCGTCAAAAACTCCGTATTCTCACTGCCGTAATAAAGACCTTTAGCACTAACCATTTCTGTATAAGCCAACCCGCAACCCATCTCCTGGCACAGCATCCTGAAAGGCTTATCGGTAACGCCAGCCATGGGCGATAAAAACACATTATTCTTTAATACCACGTCGCCTATCTTCAAAAACACCGACCTCACATTCCGTAATGTCCATGGCGTCCATGGCGCCCACGGCGATGACACCTTCCATGACAAAAGGACCCAATATTGGCGCAAATCGTATCAGTTGAACCACATTTTGGACATTCAAGCTTGCCTTCTCTCACCTTTTCCAGATTTTCAAAACTGTCTTCCCACCTGTTGCCACAACTCAGGCATTCAAATTCGCATATGTGTACTGTATAATTGCCACCTTCAACCCTTATAGCCTTGCCGTTTACAAGGCTATCCGCTACTTTTGCCCTGGCTTCATTCAAAATGCGCTGAAAGGTCTGCCTTGATATTTCCATCCTGGCAGCACATTCATCCTGTTCCAGACCTTCTATGTCCTTAAGCCTCAGGGCCTCCAGTTCCTCTACCTTCAATACATTCTCTTGCAGATGCCCTCCTGGTACGCCTACAGGCACAAAATAATTTATATCAGGTAAAAACTCGACTTTTCTCCATTTAACAGGCCTTGGCAAAATTATCACTCCATTTCCCATAAATCACGTTTTAACTGAAATTAATTTTAACAACCTTTTTATATTAGTATACAGATAAGACAAATTTTCTTCAAGGAAAAATCTTCAGTTTATAATTTACAATATTTCGTAAAATAGGTTGCTTCCAAAAAAATTCAATAGCATCGGTAAGTTACTTTGAGGTGATGCGCTCCGCGAGTTTTTCACAAAGTCACTTACCTCAGAGGTATTCCTTTAGAGTAATGAATTTTTTCTCCAGCAACCTATTTTAGAACAAAAATATTGAATTCAAATCACAAATTGAAGAAAATGCCTACAAAAAAAGGGCGATTTACGCCCCTTTATGAAAGATAGCCATGTGCTATTAATGGTTATTCGCCGTTTTTATCGCTGTTGTCGCCTTTATCTCGGCCTTCCAGCTCCTTAAGCCTTTTATTTATGGCATCAAGATGCCTTTGCAAAATTTCTGCTCTCGCTTCTAGCCATTTCTTCTCATCGGCTTCTTTATACTGGTAGAAAAATCCCCTGTGATGATGCGGGATACTATAAAAATTGTGACATCCATATCTTCCAAACATCATATATCCTGGATTCCCGTGCCTTCCACAAAAACCCGCTCCATGACCTCCCATAGGTCCCATTCCTACAGGACCTGTACCATCTCTACCTGGCATTATAAACCCTCCTCTCAATATTATTGGCATATGCCCTATTTCAATTATAATTATATGTCGGTTTTGGGCATATGTCAATAACTAATTTAAAAATTTTCAATCTGTAATTCACAATATTTACAAATGGATTGCTTCCGAAAAAATTCAATAGCATCAGCAAGTAACTTTGAGGGGATGCGCTACGCCAATCTTTCACAAAAGCTTATAATTTTCATATTATGTATTAATCATTGATTTTACCTGAGGTGATAAAGATGGATAAGCTTGTAGCCAAAAAATATAACCTGGTATTGAAAGGAATTTCAGAAAAGACCCTGAAAGAACACTATAAACTATATGAAGGTTATATAAATAAGACCAATGAGATATGGGATAAATTACTGACCGCTGACCGCACAAAAGCTAACGCCACATACAGCGAATACAGGGAGCTGAAATTAGAAGAAAGTTATAGCCTTGACGGAGTAAAGCTCCATGAGCTATATTTTGAAAACCTGGGCGGCCCCGGAGGTATGCCCGATGGCTTGATAAGCCAGATGATTGCGGCCAGCTTTGGGTCATTTGAGGCATGGAAGGAGGATTTTATAGCTTGTGGAATATCTTCAAGGGGATGGACCGTTCTGTGCTTTGATCCCATAGACCTGAAATTGCACAATTATCTTCAGGATCTGCACAACCACGGGATCATTGCCAGAACGGCCCCACTCCTGGTGATGGACACCTACGAACACGCCTATTTTATAGATTACGGTACGGATAAAAAGGGGTATATAAAGGCATTTATGGATAACATAAAATGGAGCGAAGTCAACAAGAGGGTATCATTGTGGGTAGACATGCACAACTTATAATATTTCCTCTATAGCGTTCATGGTGCTTTCATCCAGAGTAACGCCCACTGCCTTTACGTTTTCTTCTATCTGCTCAGGCCTAGATGCGCCTATGATGACGCTGCTTATCTCTTTGTGCTGCAATATCCAGGCAAGGGCCAGCTGCGCAACAGTCAAGCCATTTTCTGCTGCAATGTCTTTAAGCTTCTCCACTTTATCCAGGTTTTCATCGGTTAAATATCCCTGTACAAAATGACCTACCTTGGGGTCAGCTGCCCTGCTCCCTTCGGGAATGCCCCCTCCTTTTTTGTATTTTCCCGTCAAAACGCCCTGAGCCAACGGACTGAAGACAGCAAGGCCTATACCTTCCCTGGCACAGATAGGCATAACCTCTTTTTCTATGTAGCGGTTTAACATGTTGTACACAGGCTGGTTAATCGCAATGGGATTTAGATTTAATTGCCTTGCGGTATATACACCGTCCAGAATCTGCGCAGTGCTCCACTCGCTTACGCCCACATACAGCACCTTACCCTGATGCACCAGATCGTCAAGGGCCCGCATCACTTCGTCAATGGGTGTATCTGGATCATACCTGTGGCAGTAAAATATATCCACATAATCGGTGTTTAGCCTTTTTAAACTGGCGTGACATTGTTCCATAATATGCTTGCGGGATAGTCCCCTATCGTTGGGCCCATCTCCCACAGGCCAGAATGTCTTGGTAGCCAGCACGTAAGAGCTCCTGGGGAAATCCTTTAACGCTTTTGCCAGGATCTCCTCAGCGGCGCCAGGATAGGTTTGGCCTGCTCCGTAGACATCAGCGGTATCAAAATAATTGATACCCAGCTCATAGGCCTTTTTAACACAGGCGTTGGCCTGCTCCTGTCCATAAGACCCCCCATATGTAAGCCAGCTGCCCAGAGCTATCTCACTTACCTTAAGCCCATATCTTCCAACTTTACGGTATTTCATAATACCATCCTTTCTGTTAGGTTTTATTTTAAGTAATGCCCTTCTTTCTTGGCGCACTTTATAAATATCGTATACAACATTTCTGAAATCTTCTGCTTCCATTGAAACATCAAGCATATAACCTCTAATAGCTTCCCATGCAATTGTCGCGTTGGCATTGTTTAATATGATGAGATCTACATCGCGCTTGAGTAAATCCTCCAGCTGATTCCATAATGAATAAACCATGGATTCATCATAGTTTTTCAAATACACAGCAATGTCAATATCAGACTCCTTAGTTTGCTTTCCTTTGGCTGCAGAACCAAATAAAAACGCCATTAAAACATAATCTTTATCCTTAAAAAAAATCTTTCAAGGTCTCTAAATATTCCATATTTCCACCTTATCCTTTACATTCCTCTTTATAATATATTATACCATAATATGTATCCGAATTATATGGCAAAAGGGCAATTTACGCCCTGAAAAATCCTACACATAAATCATCTTAACGGTCATACCTCCATCTATGGTGAGATTAGCTCCTGTTATAAACCCTGCTTCTTCTGACGCCAGAAACAAACAAGCATTGGCTATGTCCTCTGGTTTTCCTACACGGCCCACCGGATGCTGCTTGTGATCCGCCTCTGTCAGAACAGGTTTTGTGGCCTGCGAGCTCTTCTTCCATTCAGAAACCTCTATCCACCCCGGACTTATAGAGTTCACCCTGATATGATCCGGTCCCAGGCTTATAGCCAGTGAATGAGTAAGGGCTATTATGCCGCCTTTTGACGCAGAATAAGGCTCCGTATGTGGCTCTGACATAAAAGCCCTGGTAGACGCTATGTTTATAATGACGCCTCCGCCCAGATCTCTCATCTTCAAAGCAGCGTACTTGGAACACATATATGTCCCCCTCAAATTTACGGCTATAACCCTATCCCAATCTTTCATATCTCTTGTATAGATAGTGCCACCAGTTCCTATCCCCGCATTATTTATCAGTACGTCCACTCTGCCAAAGACCTTTACAGCTTCGTCCACCATGTTTTTTACATCCTCTTCGATAGCCACATCCGTGTGGACAAAGATGCATCTTCCACCATTGCTTATTATATATTCTTTATTTTCCAACCCCGCTTCATCATCTATGTCAGCAATGGCCACACTAGCCCCTTCCTGAGCAAAAGCCCGAGAAATAGCTCTGCCAATGCCCTGGCCTCCTCCTGTCACTATGACTACTTTATTATCAAACTTTCCCATAATGCTAACCTCCCTATTTTCATTCATATAGTTAAATTATACCATAAACTTTACAAAAACTTTACAAATAAATCTCTATACAAAACATATGCTTTTATGCTACAATATAGGCTGAAAAAGGGACGGACAATGTTGGCAATTAAGAAGACTTCAGCGAGTGTTTGTAGTGCTTCAAAATTTGCCAGAGAGTTTTCTTTTCTAATTACACAATCTTAAACTGAAACACTCTATTACTTCCCAAATCTAGCAAAAAGTAAAAAAGAAAAGGTCCGTGTAGTCTAGGCATATGCCTGTTCCATGAAAGGATACGGATGGAGTTGGGCTTTTTGTGCTTTTACTAATAAATACCTTGCAAAGGAGAAAATACCGTCGTGAGTTTAAAACTAAAAAACTATAGAATTTTAATTTTCTTACTTTTAGCGACGATCGCAATATACTGGGTATCTTATCGCTTTTGACGTGACATAGTACACTTTTACGTATACTCGCAATTGTACTACATACCTATAATAGTAGGAGCTTTTTTATACAACTACAGATATGCAATAGTATTTCCTGTACTGTCAATATCAGGACAACTGTTAACTCTGTATTTGCCGGACAAAAGCGATGTTTTATTAACTCTGTTTGAAATAAGTATACCTATTTACTTTGTAGTATTTGCTTTAATAGCTAAACTAAAAGTTAAAGCAGAAGCGGTACAAGAATATTATTCCAAATTCTCCCAAAGTATGCAAGATACAATAAACGCTTTGCTATCAGCTTTAGAAGCAAAAGATTTATATACCTACAATCATTCCAACAGGGTAAGCAGGCTAGCAAAATTGATAGCGCAGAAAATGGATCTGGCTTCTAAAGAAATAGAAAAAATATATTTAGCGGCGAGACTTCACGATATAGGAAAGATAGGGATTAACACCACCATATTAAATAAGCCGCAAAAACTCTCTGCAGAAGAATTTGCCCTATAAAGGACCATCCAATTATAGGTGCCGAAATCATCAAAAAAGTCAACACCATGGCAGATCTGGTTCCTCTTATACTTCACCACCACGAAAGATACGATGGAAAAGGATACCCGGCAGGCCTAAAGGATGACCAAATACCCCTTGGCTCCAGAATAATAGCTTTAGCAGATAGCCTTGATGCCATGACATCCCATAGGCCATACAAAAATCCGTATCCTTTCTCAAAAGCCCTAAACGAAATAGATGCAAATTCTGGCAGCCAGTTTGATCCACAAGTCGTAAATGTATTTTTATCAGCCATATCAAATGGGCATGGAAGCGTGATTCCAAGCCCATTTTTTACGGTTGACTGAATATTTTGCCATTGCACCCAGGATATCCAATACATCCTAAAAAAGTTCTGTACTTACCCTTCCTGATCACCATAGGCCTGCCACACTTAGGACATGGTTTGTCAACAACATCACCAAGTGCATTTGATTTATTTAGCTCTAAATTCTTAATTATTTCCTCAACGGCTAAGGCACTCTCATATCTCCTTACAGTTCCCGAATATCCAGAATTGCAAAACATATTAATATTCCCTTCCCATATTACAGAATCTATGATAAGTAGATTTTTATTTACGGTTGTTCTTTCTATTACAGTTACTCCCTTATCTCGCAAAATACTAATTACCTCTGTATCTTTACTTATATTGTTCCGGTATACAGGCTTTGTATAAACTTTAATATCAATCTCTCGACCTTTTATTTTAGCAAATATCTCATTAAATACCTTCACGATTAATGAAATCTTTGTACAAACAATAACAATTTGCCTACTAACATTCTTTAAATCATCGGATAGCTTTGTCCAAACCTCTTCCTTATTTCTTGCTTCTAACTTACAATACGTAATCACATCAGTAGCATTAATATTTTTAATAAAATTTTCAGCAGGTATTTTGATGGATTTTCGACATATATAACTTATTATCCTATATATTAAAGATCTCGCATTGAGTTGAGATAATAAATATTTCGTATTGCCAATAAAGTAAAAGCTGCTTTTTGCTCTTGAAATTGCCACATTAAATAATAAAGCTGCATTCGAATCAGGAATTAAATCATTTAAAAGCGGAGATATTGTAAGTCCGATACTATCTGATGCATCAAATAAGATTACATCTTCTTCTCCACCCTGGAATCTGTGGACTGTACTAACTCGAATTTTTTCTCTTACTCCCCATTCCCTTATTATTTTAGCAATCAATCTCGATTGTGACGAATACGGTGTAATTATGCCAATTTGTATACTCTTGTTACTTTCCAAAATCCTTTTTGCGATTTTAGCACAAACAAACGCATTATAAATATTAAATCTACCTCCATAGGATACTTTATAACATGGAGGGTTCACATCCTTTGTATCCACCAAGACAAGTGGAAAACCCGCTATGGAATCATTTAAATTTCTGTTTATTACACTCTCGTGATCTTTAAGTTTATTTTGATAAAAAAACATATTCACTATAGAGGATATTTGAGGGACCATCCTATATTGCGTATCTAATAATCTCACTAATTTGTGATTATATGCTACATCTACTTTATCGATTTTCATAATATTAAAAATATTTCTTCCAAACCACTCTTTTACCATCCTATCTTCCGATATACATATAGGAGGTAGCTGTAAAAAATCACCCGCAACTGTAACATATTTTTTACTCCTGGCTACCACCCAATACAGTTGAGGCAATGGAACCATGCTCACCTCGTCAATAATTAATACATCAAAATATTTATTTGAGATTTTTTCATCACAAAACGTCTTTGTAACAGTCGTTGCAACAAGCATAGCTTTAGATATAATATCATCACTGTTAGTTGCTAATATGTTATCTATTTCAGTGATTCTTTCTTTCATCAACTGAAGAACTCTTTCAGTATCTTGCTCTCTCTCTTTTAATATATTTTGATTACTGTTTATAGCTTCACATATTTTTTTGCTTTTTTCTTCTAGAATAGCTTTTTCTAATTCCTTTTTCTTTATTGCTTCTTTAATCTCCTCGGCATATCCCTTTTTATCGCTGCTTCCTTCGTACTGATTCAAATGGGACTTTAAAACCTGTAAACTAAAATCTATTTCTTTTAAAGCTTTATTTATACTTTTTAAATTCTCCCTATCTCTTTCTATTTCTTCAAATTTTGCTTCTCTTCTAGATATAGCTTTCTTTAAAGATTCCTTCTCCTTTATTAACAATCCAAATTTTTCATTTATTACATTATCGAACAAAACATTTTTATAATCTCTATTATATAACTCCATAAATTTAGATTGTGGCTTCCCATAACGAATAATTCTGCCTTCCTTATATAAATCACTTTCTTTAAAAATTGATAAAACTTCCTTCATTGCTTCATCTACAGCATTATTGGCGTGGGATACTAATAGTACTCTTCGCTTTGCTTTTAAATGCGCTTCAATAGCTTTTGCCAATGTCTTAGTTTTCCCGGTTCCAGGTGGTCCCCATATTATACATAAAGGTTGATTGTAAGAAGCTTTAATGGCCTTTATCTGCGCATCATTTAATTCATCACCGGATATATCACAATTAACATCATCATTTGCATTATCTATATGTCCGCTAAATATCTTATCGCTCAAACTAAAATCAAATTCTTTTATATTTTTCTTGCACTCAATATATTTATGCCTTAATATATCCAATAAATACCATGGCTTGAAATCCAAAACCGCTTCTTTGACATTATTGTCCACATATTCGTCTATTATTATCTCCAATTCCGAACTGGTAGATGATATTATTTCCGCTGAATATACTTCGCCATTGATCTCAATTTTGCACGGAATTTCATCTATACTATATAATTCACTATCATAAGCAAATTTATATATAAAACCAGATAAATCCTTGCCAATAAAAATACCGTTATATATTTTGATAAAGTGATTTTCTCTACTACCTTTTATAGCTTCTATTTCTTTTTCAAGGACATCTATAAATATGTTGATATAATATAATGATATCATACCCTTCAATTTCCTCCAAAGTCTTCCCTGCCAATTTAATAAAATACAAACAACCTATCTAATCAAATATCTTATCACCTTTTTCTTGAACCCTGCATATATCGTAGATAAATCAATTCATTCATAACTATTTTGTATTTTATGTTCTGTTAAATCCTAAAGCACAGGCCGTTTCAATAAAAAAGCGTCACAGTTCATAAAATGACAAATAACATTTAACTATTGAATACATGACCTCAGCGAGCTATTCTTTGCAAACATATTCAATTCTTCTTCTCCCACTGAAATTTAGAGGGTACCCGCACTTTTATGCTTCTGCCTTTATCCAAAAAACTCATCTTCTATCGACATACTGTCAGCTGCATAATTATAATGTGCTTTACTATCTCCCTAACGTTTTCTATCGCTTTCTGTACCCATTTTTTCAATCTCGTCAATCATAAAGCAAAGACTATTTAATAGCTCACTTTTTACGTAACCCAACCTTACTATATATTTTTGTTTTTCATCAAAAATTCTGCGAATTGCAAATCAAATTCGCTATCAATGTCCACAGACTTTTCTCTTGACATTATATATGCATATGTTTTATCCCCGTAAAAACTCTTATACTGCTTTATATAATTCCATTTAGCTAAGTATATAGCGCCATTCAGGCGATAATAAGTTTCTAATTCCTGCCTGTTCTTATTTAATACTTCTTTCCTTATAAAGTCTTTCATGCATAGATCTTCTCTCAATGTATTCATCCATAACGGCGAATGTTCAGCCTCACAGACTGATACCACCGCATCTGCATTTTTTCTGACAAATAAACTTAATGCATTTTTTATATCTTCCGAATCTCTTAATGGAGACGTTGGCTGTAAAAGTATCAATAAATCAAACTTCTCATTATGATCTTCAAGCCACTGCATGGCATGTAATATCACATCAATTCCTTTTGCTTCATCTGTTGCTAAAGCTTCCGGGCGTATAAAAGGAACTTCTGCACCATATTTTTTAGATACATTCGCTATTTCCAAATCATCTGTTGATACAATTATTTTATCTATAAAATTAGCCTGTAATGCCGCTTCGATTGTATAAGCAATAAGAGGTTTACCTGAAAGACACCTTAAATTTTTCCGCGGGACCCCCTTAGATCCTCCTCTGGCAGGTATTAACGCTAATATCGTTTGACCGTCATACATTTACATCACCATATAACTTTTTAAAATATTCTAATGTTTTTTTGTACTCTTCCCACTGCCCTACGTCAAACCATTTTGAGCTTATAGGATAAACTCCTACTTTAAAACCACATTCTTTAGCCTTTAGTAAGAGATCCGGCATATTTATAGGCTGCCCTTCAGGAATCAAATCTATGATTTCAGGCTCTAAAACGTAAATACCCGAGTTTATAACAAAGTAATATTCCGGCTTTTCAGTTACCCGCTCCAGAATACCATCTTTAACATCTAAAACACCATAAGGAATTTGCATATTTTTTATAACACCCACAATAGTTGCTTGATTGTGATTATTTTTATGATATTTTAACAATTCATCAAAATCAATCTCAACGATTACATCGCAATTTGAAACTATAAATGATTCCTTTAGCATACTTTTGGCCAACTGCAATGCTCCAGCTGTCCCCAAAAAATCTTTTTCATTTGTATATGTAATATTGTACCTATCTGGATTTTCTGAAAAATATAATTTTATCATCTCTGCTTTGTAGTTAAGCGATATAATAAAGTTATTAAAACCATATTTTCTAAAATTACTCATTATAACCTCTATTATTGGTTTTTCCCCGATAGGTATTAACGGTTTAGGAAGTATTTTTGTAAATGGGTCCAACCTTGTCCCCTTTCCTCCCGCCATTATAAAAACATAGTTGGATTTATTGGCATATTGTTTAACTCCAAACAATTCTTCGATCATGATTAAGTCTATAACTGTATTATTACTGTCCAAAACCGGCACAACTCTAATTTTATACTTCAACATTAATTCATAAGCTTTATCTTCTTCGCCTTTATATACAAACCTAGGTGACCTATTCATTATCTCCCCAATAAATTCGTCCAGTGATATGTTTTTTAAAATAGATCTTCTTATATCGCCATCAGTAACAGTACCAATTAATCTGTTTTGATTATCAACCACAATTAAAATCTGTAACCCATTATCATTTATTTTTTTTATTGCATCTCTTATTGTACAATCTGCATGGGCCAAAGCATTTTTCACAATATCCTTCATAAAAAATCTCCTCACCCGTTCATGAAATATATTATCTATAAGCAATAATCTTCCCTGGAACACCTACGACAACAGCATTATCAGGAACGTCATTTATAATAACCGCTCCCGCTCCAATTAACACGTTTTTTCCTATTTTTATACCCTGAATTATTACTGCCCCGATACCCACAAAACTTTCATCACCAATCTCAACACCACCTGCAATTTTAGAACCTGGAGCAATATGCACATGATCTCCAATTCTACAATCGTGTTCCACTACTGCTGCAGTATTTATTATAACGTTATTGCCGATTTCCACATCCGGTCCAATTACCGATTCAGCCATAACCACATTCCCTTCACCAAATTTGCTATATTGGGAAATTATCGCTTTAGGATGAAACGCATTTATCATATTAAAACCTATACTTTTTGCGGTATTATACAGATCTTTTCTTATCCGATTATCTCCTGTACTACCAACCGCTATCAAGGCATGCTTTATGCCCTCATTATAAAAATCACTTAAACATTCGTCACTACCTATTATTGGAATACCTAATATCCTTCTTCCCATCTTTTGTCTGTCCTTCTCTATAAGCCCTACAACCCTATAAGTATCCATAAGTTTGAGGATTTCTAATACGGCTTTAGCATGCCCACCAGCTCCAATTAAAATAAGTTCTTCCAAAAAAATTCCCCCATCCAGGCTCCTTTTAATTCATTCTAACATATCCAAGTTAATTAGTGTATCTTTTAAAATATCAATTTTAGCTTTCCTACCTACTATATAGCCTATATCTTTTGGCGGTATGCCAGTTCCAGGCCTTTTTACCGTCAGCATCTCTTTTTCTATGACCATCCCTCTTCTTATGTCGCAAGCCGCTACAAGGCTTTTGCGCGCCACTTTCCTGGCATTTTCTTCAACATACGTACACTTCTTTATCCCGTCTCCCATTGAACATTCTACGTTTCTTATGCTCTTTATCATCTGCTTAAGTTCAAAAGGCTCCAACGAAGCTTTATGATCAGGCCCTGGTAAATTTCTGTCGAGTGTAAAATGCTTTTCAATAACTTTTGCCCCTAGCGCTACAGCTGCTATAGGAATCTCAATACCTAATGTATGATCCGAATAGCCAACTGGAAATTTAAATGCATTTTTAAGAGTAAGCATTGCATTTAAGTTTACGTCTCTGTAATCTGCCGGGTAGTTTGATACGCAATGTAAAAGTATGATTTTCTCATTACCTGTCTTCCTTATAATATCTATAGCATCTTCTATTTCCCCAAGATCAGCCATCCCTGTTGATATTATCATTGGTTTATTTCTTCGCGCAATATATTCAATAAGCGGCAAATTAGTAATATCACCTGAGCCTATTTTATATGCAGCCACATCACATTTATCTAGTACATCAGCACTCTCAAAGTCAAAAGGAGTAGATAAATAGATTATCCTCTTTTGCTGGCAATATTTCATAAGCTCAATATGTTGATCATATGTAAGTTCTAATTTTTTGAGCATATCATATTGTGATTCATTTTCACCAGTAGTTCTTTTCTGATATTCAGCTTTTTCGGCGCTTTTTATCACTAAGTTCTCAGCTTTAAAAATTTGAAACTTAATTGCATCTGCTCCAGCTTCCACGGCTGCATCTATCATTTTTTTTGCCAATTCTACACTCCCGCTATGGTTTACTCCTGCCTCTGCTATTATAAAGGCAGGAGAATTATCACCTATAATTCTATCACCTATTTTTATCATATAGTCATCTCACTTTCAGCCTTAATATGTGAGCTTTTTCATTAAGAAGTTTTCATTATTTATATCTACGGTTTTTAGTACACTGACGATTTTTTTACTTGTATCTCCTTCTCCGTATAAATTTTTTGTATTTTTCAACTCTCTTCTAAAGCTCTCGTCGTAAAGGGCTTTTCTTATCCCGCTTAAGATCTCCTCTTTAGAATAGCCTACATCTATAATATTTAAAGCTCTCAATCTTCCTTTTTGCCTGCTACCAATGTTAACCACTGGTAATTTAAATGATGGAGCTTCGATTATTCCACTGGATGAATTGCCAACCATAACATCAACATATTTTAATAAGCTTAAATATCTTATTTGTCCTAAGTTAATATACAATCTGGCCTTCTTATATTTCTCAACAAAATCATTTATCTTTCCAATTATATACCTTCCACCACTATCGGCGTTAGGATAAGTAAAAATTATTTGGCAACCCGTTTCTTTTAAAGCTTCTAATAAATTATTGACATGCTGTTCTATATTTTCTCTTTCCAGTGTTTCTGGATGATAGGTTACTAATAAAGTAGTTAAATCTAGCCTTATTCCTAAAGATTTTTCAAGTTCACCTTTATCAAGCAATTTTAACTTTTTGATATTCTCTAATCCAGGCGCCCCTACATTATATACTCGCCACTCTTCTTCTCCCATCTTTATTATTCTTTCAGCATAATAATCGCAACTAGGAAAATGAATATGTGCCATTTTAGTTATCGCATGTCTTATCTGTTCATCTATCGCTCCTTCTGTTGACTCACCACCTGCTATGTGTGCTATAGGAATATTTAATGCCATTGCTGCCGTAGCAGCGGCAAATACCTCAAACCTATCACCCAATATCAACAATATATGGGGCTTTAACCTTGAAAAAACTTGTGCAAAGCTGATAATACCCAACCCAATCGATTTCGCAATTCCCTGTCCTGTATCTGACGAAAGTAATATTTCAACTTCATCATATATTTTAAAACCGTCTTTTTCTATATCTCTCTTTGTAAGCCCGAATTCCGGTGATAAATGAGACCCTGTCACAATAAGTTGTAATTCCAATTCGGGATCATTTGCAATCTCTTTAAGTGTCCAGTATAATAAGCCATATTCTGCCCTTGTCCCTGTAACAACTGCTATTTTCCTCATATTTTGCCCTCTCCATTGTTTATATTTCCAATATTTCTAATAAGGATTTTGCTGTATATTCTATATCTTCCGGTCCGTTCAATGTCGATGATGGAAGGTTTAATCCCCTTTCGTAAATATCATACGAATTATCATAGTTGCCCTTCTTATATTTTAAATATGGCGGCATATCTACTATCGGTTTAAATATTCTTCTGCTCGGTATCCCTCTTGCTTTTAATTTATCCTGAATCTCCGGTATTGTTTTTTTCACTTTTTTAGTGTCTATCTTTATAGAAAATAACCACGATGAACTGATAGCATCTGCATACTCCTTTTGCAGCTCTATTACCTCAATTCCATTAAATGCATTTTCATATATTTTCTTAAACAACTGTTTCTTCGTTAAAAATTCATCTAATCGTTCAAATTGCGCAAGACCCAATGCCGCTTCTAAATTCGTCATCCTGTAATTAAAGCCTATTTCTGAATGATGATATCCAGGTAAATTATCTCTCGCCTGATTAACAAGATATTTAATATGCCCAGCTCTTTTTTTGTCATTTGTTGCTATCATTCCTCCCCCACCTGTTGTAATTACCTTATTTCCGTTAAAGCTGAAACATCCCATATGGCCAATAGTTCCTGTATATCTACCTTTATATATCGCTCCAAGGCTTTCTGTTGCATCTTCGATGACATATAACCCATGCTCTTCGGCAATCTTCATAATCTTATCCATATCACATGGATTACCGTATAAATGCACAACTATGATGGCCTTTGTTTTAGGTGTTATTGCTTTTTCGATTTTTTCCGGATCTATATTCCAAGTATTCGCATCCACATCTACAAAGACAGGAGTTCCACCACAATACACTATAGGATTAACTGTTGCAATAAATGTAATGGCAGGTACGATTACCTCATCACCTGCCCCTATTCCCAATTCATATAGTGCCATATGTATTGCTGCCGTGCCGCTTTGCACTGAAACGCATGAATTAACATTTAAATATCTTGCAAATTTTTCTTCAAATTCAGGTACAAACGGACCAGCAGTTGATACATAATTACTATCAATAGCTTTTAATATATACTCTTTTTCTAAGTCTCCCAAATTAGGGTCGTCAAGCTTTATTTCACTATACATTATATACCTCCGGTTTATAAATATCTATGTTATCCTTTAACCATCCTATTGTTTCTTTCAGGCCTTCTTCAAGAGTATATTTTGGCTTCCAGCCAGTATATTGCTTTATTTTCGTATTATCACATAAAAGTCTTTCAACTTCGCTCTTCTCCGGGCGAATTCTCTGGTCTTCCTGAACTATTTTAATATCAACACCCATCAATTTTGAAATAAGATACGCCAATTCACCAATAGATATCTCCTGTCCAGATCCAATATTAACAACTTGTCCTATAAGTTCATCGCACTCAGCAACTTTTATAAATCCATCTACGGTATCTTTTACATAATTCATGTCCCTTTTGGGAGTAAGACTTCCCAATTTGATTTCTCTCTGGCCACTCAATATCTGCGTAATTATTGTAGGTATTACAGCCCTCGCCGATTGTCTTGGTCCATATGTGTTAAATGGCCTTGCTATCGTCACAGGTAAATTAAAGGCATTGAAAAAACTCAATGCAATATTATCAGCAGCTATTTTTGTAGCTGAATACGGTGACTGAGGCTGAAATGGATGACTCTCGTCTATTGGCACATACTTAGCTGTTCCGTAAACCTCACTTGTGGAAGTTTGAATTACCCTCTCTACACCTAATTCTTTTGCTGCCTGCAAAATATTATATGTGCCTTCTATATTTGTTTTTATATATGCTAATGGCGATACGTAAGAATACGGAATACCTATAAGTGCCGCAAGGTGAAAAACAACATTGATATCCTTCATTGAATCTTTTACACTATCATAATCTCTTATATCACCTGTATATATTTCAATTTCATCTTTATATAATGATGTTTCCAACCATCCCCAATTGTTCTTTGAATTATACCTTATAAACGCTCTTACTTTCGCACCTTCCTCAACCAGCTTTTCTGCCAGATGCGAGCCAATAAACCCCCCAGCACCTGTAACAAGAACTCTTTTATCTCTTAATTTCATTAATACGGCCTCCTGAGAAATAAAAATTATCAACTTAAGCATATTTTTCATTTATAATGTTTTCTATCGCCTCTTTTGCATGTTCTAACCCACTTTCTGACTGCAATATCGCTTCATAGATTCCCTGATAAAGGGTATATGACATAGAAGCGATTCGCAGCTTTTTTTGTTTTTCTGTTTCATCTTTTTCAGGTTTAAAGCCTTTAAGGACTTTTGTTGTTACAATGTTTAAAATGGATGATATAAATGAAAAACTATCTTTAGAATCTTTTAATTTCACGTCTATTTTATCTAATATAGCTAGTATCCGTGTAACATCAGCATCAATATCCTTTTCATATTCATTATACAACTTTTTCGAAAGTTTTGCTCCACGCATGCAATCATATTTTATTATTTTTAACCTCTTAATTGTATCTTCAAATTCTCTTTTAAGTGAGTTTATTTGTTTTAGTTCTGGCTCTATTTTCTTATTCTTTAAAATTTCATCGATTATTTGCTTTACATAATATTCTTTTCCCATATACTTTAAAATTGCCTCTTTAAAGCTCATTATTTCCATACCTTTAATTAAAGCTCCGCCTTCTGTGGCATTGATATATATCCTTTCCGGATGACTGTATACATAATTTTCAAACCATGTCTTAAACGATAGAAGCACTTTATCTGTTAAGACTTTTTCTTCAAGGTTGCCTTTAACGTATATATATTCTTTTTCATCATAACTACTTTTGATCCTATCTTTTTCATATATTGTTCCTGCAGCATGTGTCCTGTGGTTTAGATATGCCAGATCCTGTCCTATAAATATAATAGGATTGCACCCTAATTTATAAGCAAAATCCAATGACAAATTCGCAACAGACGGACCTGCACTTAGTCTCCCAAATTCTACAGATAACTTTTCTTCAAGCAAAGATGAAAATTCTGAGGCAATCATGCCAATAACTAAAGGGCCTTTGTATCTTCTTAATATTTCAGGATATACTGTAAGGTCATATAGCAGCGGTACATTTACCGAACACCCATCAAAGTGTCTAAAATTCTTCTCACTTCCATCTATTGATACAACAAAATCAGGTTCAATATTTTCTTTCACCAGGACTTTTAAGGCTGTTCCGACACATATAATTATACACTTTCCTTTCACTTCTTTTAACAATCTGACGTTCCTGTCTAATGAAGGACCTGCCGACACTATTACAGCCGGCACATTTTTAAACGAGTTAAAAAATGACTTAACAGGTACACTTCTGAAAACAAATTCTATGTTTTCCATAAAGTTTGACTGCCATTGTGCTGCAAAATATAAAGACGTATTTCTATTTATCCTCATTGAATTTATAGTTTCAATCAAACTATTGCTGAATCTCTCATAATGTTCTTCAAAAATTTTAGGATACTGCTTAAAATCTATATAGGTAAGATTTTCAAAATTGTCCCATGGAATATACATTGACAACAGCGTACCTATACCTTTTTCAGAACCTTCGACAATAAAAAAAGTATCAGGCCTATTCTTAAACCTATCGTAATATCCATTGTTTAATGCATACTCAAATATTTCTTTAGAGGGTTCTACCAGAATTAACCTATTGTTTGTGGATAATCTCTCGCTCAAATAATTAATATGATATCCCAATCCGATTCCATAGACCAATATTATCGATTCTTCACCAAATTCAATCCGACTTGCCCATTCTTGTGCTTCCCTTACAGGATAGTACGAACTGTGTAAAAAATATCTTTTATTGTCACTTATTACAATTAGAGTATCATTCCCGTCCTTTGCTTTTACAATTTCAAATGAATTCATCAGTTAAGCTCTCCTTTTTTGACATGGTTCATGTATCCACGCAAAACATCTTTAATTTCGTAATTTAATACATCAGATATTAATTGGTAATCTGAACTCTCAATAGCTGAGAGTAACACATTCAAGCTTTCATTAGTTTTTGAAATATCTATGCTAAAACCATGAAGTGGTGCAGTTAAAGTAATAGCTTGTATCGACCAACCTAACCCTTCAAGTATATATGTTAATAAAGATAGGGCATCTGTATATTCTCCATTATTAATATACTCTATTTCTTTGTCAATTCCATTTATCAATTTCGGTATATACTTAAAACTCTCTTCCATTGTTTCCTTCATAAGTTCATTAGCCATTTTAATACCTCCACGATTTATTTGTTTTATATATTCTATCGGCAAAAATAAATATAATTTAAGGGAGGTAAAACCTCCCTCTTATATTATCTGAGTAATTGCAAAACTGTTTGTGGCAGTTGATTCGCTTGAGCAAGCATTGCTGTTGCTGCCTGGTTTAGTATGTTGTCTTTTGTGAATTCCATCATTTCTTTTGCCATATCAACATCTCTTATACGCGATTCAGCTGCTGTTAAGTTTTCTGATGCTGTGCCAAGGTTGTTTATCGTATGTTCAAGCCTATTTTGTACCGCACCAAGATCAGCCCTTTGACCAGATACTTTATTTATTGCAGCATCGATAGAATTAATCTGGGCACTAATAACAGAAGCATTATTAGTAGCTACATTAATACTTGCCATTGATTTAGCCCCAGTAGCAGTACCTTTCAACGCTACTGCAGTCATTGTAGCTATATTTAATTTAAGTACTTGTTGGCTATTAGCACCAATCTGAAATGTAAGTGTAGCTTTACCAGCAGCCAAAGAACCATTTAAAAGATTTCGAGTGTTAAATTGGGTTGTTGAAGCAATCCTATTTATTTCATTCTTAAGTTGGTCAATCTCCTTTTGAATATTTTGCCTATCAGTAAGAGTGTTTGTACTGTTTGCCGCTTGAACTGTTAATTCTCTCATTCTCTGAAGTATTGCATGTGTTTCATTTAATGCACCTTCAGCTGTCTGGATCAAAGATATACCATCTTGAGCATTTCTTGTAGCCTGTTCCAAACCTCTGATCTGCGCTCTCATTTTTTCGGATATAGCCAATCCTGCTGCATCGTCGCCCGCCCTGTTGATCCTGTAACCTGATGAGAGTTTTTCTAAGGCTTTCTGTGTATTCATATTGTTAACTGAAAGTTGCCTCCACGCATTTAATGCGCTTAAGTTATGGTTTATTATCATCCTTCTCTTCCTCCCTTATGTATTTTTACAGTTGGCTAACTGCCTCTTTCTTTCACTAATATTTATCGTAAATATCTCATAAAACTTTATAGGTGTTTTGAAATATAATCAATACCTTCTCCTATACTTCTTCGGACTACACCCCTTTACTTTCTTAAACATCTTGGAAAAACCCAGCGGATCGCTGTAGCCTACTGAGCGAGCCACATCGCTTATGGACAGCGAAGGGTTTTTCATAAGATCACAAGCCTTATCCATCCTGTATTTTATAAGGTACTCTCGAGGGGATACTTTAAGATACTCTTTAAACAGCGAGCATAAATAGCTCCTATCAAGGCCTATGTGCCTTGCCAGTTCCATTACGCTTATATCCCTAGAATAGTTCATCTCTATGTACTGAATAGCCTTTCTAATGTACACCTCCTGCTGTTTTTCGCCTGCCTCAGCATATCCATCGGCTGTCTCTATGAGCTCTGAGAGAAATAGGTATAAAAGACCCTGAAGGCGTATCTCGCCGCCTCTTTTCAGCTTAGAGGCATCTATCATTTTAGAAAAACATTCCTTTACGTAATCCCCTTTGTCGTAAGTAAATATAGGATTTTCTCGCGTAAGCCCTGCGTACTTTAAATACATCTCAGCCTTGATGCCCTGAAACCCTACCCACGTGTATGTCCATGGGTTTTCTCTATCAGCTTCGTAATAAGTGACTATATCAGGGCATATGAGAAATCCCTGATTCTTGTGGAGAGTGTATACCTTCCCGTCGATATGGAATTTCCCTTGCCCATCTAATATGTAATGTATAAGAAAATGGTCTCTTACAGCAGGCCCGTAGGAGTGGCCCGGCTCACATTCTTCCATGCCGCAGTGGTATACGCATAAATCAATACCTTCTCTTAAATTTGTGTGAAAATCGTACATACATCCATCTCCTCTATCTCACATTATACCATATTTATTCCGCATCAAGTCATTGGATTTTCTACCGTATACAGTTATAATTTGTCTCGAGAAATCGTTTGATCGCAAGGGGGTTTTTATATGCCTAAGATCACATTTATGGGTGCTGGAAGCACCGTCTTTGCCAAAAACGTGCTGGGCGATGTGATTCTCACGCCTGCATTGCAGGGATGCGAGATCGCCTTATATGACATCGATCCTCAAAGGCTTAAAGACTCTGAGATGATGCTCAACAACATAAATGAAAACTACGGGGGACATGCTAAAATAAAAGCATACCTTGGCGTAGAAAACAGAAAAGAAGCCTTAAGAGGTGCCGACTTCGTGGTCAACGCCATCCAAGTGGGCGGTTATGAGCCCTGCACCGTCATAGACTTTGAGGTCCCTAAGAAATACGGCCTGAGGCAGACCATTGCCGATACCCTGGGAATCGGCGGTATATTTAGGGCGTTGAGGACCATCCCCGTTCTTAAAGAATTTGCCGACGATATGGCTGAGGTATGCCCTGACGCCTGGTTTTTAAACTACACCAATCCCATGGCCATGTTGACTGGCGCCCTTATAAGGTTTGGCGTAAAGACAGTAGGACTTTGCCACAGCGTTCAGGGCTGCGTGCCGGGGCTTTTGGAGCCGCTGGGCATAAGCACTGAAAATGTACAGTGGAAAATCGCAGGAATCAACCACCAGGCCTGGCTTTTAGAGATCACCAGGGACGGAAAAGACCTGTACCCCGAAATCAAAGAAAAAGCCTTCAGCAGGCCAACACCGCACAACGATATGGTGCGCTACGAGATAATGAGGCAGTTTGGCTATTATGTAACAGAGTCCAGCGAGCACAACGCCGAATATGTGCCATGGTTTATCAAGAGCACCCATCCTGAACTGATAGAGAGGTTTAATATTCCTCTGGATGAGTACCCCAGAAGGTGTGTAAACCAGATCAAAGGCTGGGAAGCCATGAGAGAAAATCTTGTAAACAACAAAAATATAGAACACCACAAGACCCACGAGTTTGCAGCATACATAATGGAGGCCATGCTCACAGATAAGCCATATAGAATCCACGGCAATGTGCTCAACACAGGCCTTATTACTAACTTGCCCAGTGATGCCATCGTAGAGGTACCCTGCATGGTAGACAGGAATGGTGTAAATCCATGCTATGTAGGAGACCTGCCGCAGCAATGTGCCGCCATCAACAGGACCAACATAAATGTGCAGCTGCTCACCTTAGAAGCCGCATTTACGCTCAAAAAAGACTACATCTACATGGCTGCGATGATGGATCCTCACACAGCGGCGGAGCTCACCATTGACGAAATTAGAGCCATGTGCGACGACCTCATAGAGGCTCACGGCGACTGGTTACCGAAATTTAAATAATGTGAAAACCACAAATAAGTCTCATATTCAAGACCTCTGAATATTCAGAGGTCTTTTGTTATGCAGATTTTATAGCCAACTCACATACAATATGATATAATTAATATACTTAATATACTTAATTAAATAATATGACAAAGGAGTAGTGAAATGAAGTTTAAAGGAAGCAATCTCAGCAACGTCAAGATTTTAAACAGAGCTCTTATAATGAGGCTTCTGTACTTTAAAGGACCTCTTTCCCGTATAGATCTGGCCAATATGACAGGTTTAACCCAGCCAACCATAACCAATATCATAAATGATTTAATTAAGGGGAATCTTGTCAACGAACTGGGGCCTGAAGAAACAACCAGTGGCCGCAGGCCGATATCTTTGGAACTTAACTCCAGTTATCTGCACGCCATCGGTATAAACATATCAAGATATGGTTTTGCAGTAGCCCTCGTCAACATGAACGGTGAAATACTCTTTGAATACAAAAATGATACCCATACTGTTGAAAATAAGGAAAACACCTTAAACGCTATAAATGACATAATCGGGAATATTATAAAAAATACATCAAAAAAGATCATTGGTATAGGCGTTGGCACGCCCGGCCCTGTAGATGCCGAGAAAGGCATTATAATAAATCCGCCAAATTTTAAGGGTTGGGAAAACACCGATTTAAAATCAGCTATTGGAAGCTATGGACTCACCATCTACAGCGATAATGTAGCTAATGCTTGTGCCCTGGCAGAAAAATACTTTGGTGAAGCGAGAAACGTTGAAAATTATATCTATATGATCGTCGATGAGGGTATAGGTGCCGGCGTAGTTATAGGCGATAAAATATTCCGAGGAGGAACAGGTCATGGTTGCGAATTGGGCCACATCACCATAGATATAAATGGTCCACAATGCGATTGCGGTAACCGGGGATGCCTGGAACTTTACGCCACAATCCCCCAGGTGGTTGAAAGGGTGCGCTCCGAATTACATACCGATGGCATCACGTGGGCAGATATAGTAAAGAATGCCAGACAAGGCAACAAGTTTATGAAAGAGCAAATAGATATAATATCAAAATACCTCTCAGCCGCTTCAATAAGCATTGCAAACGCCTTTGACCCTGAGGCCATTTTCCTCGGCAGCGATATCGCACTGGCCTCCAACCTGGTAACAGATTATATACAGAAGGTTATAGACCAGCGCTTTATAAATCGCAATGTCCATAAGGTAAAGGTCGCCACATCCACCATTGCAAAAAAAGCACCAGTGTTAGGAGCTGCCACATTGGTTTTCGACAAACTCCTCAGCGGTGCCTTAGTACTGAGCGATTAGTGGTAATTCATCTGACTCCAGGTGGAACACTGGGCAATTTTTCTATAACTTTTTTGTACAGGTTAGGTATTGTTACCATGTGATTGGCTTCGATATAGAAGCCCTTGCCACCCATGCTGGTAGGCCTGTTTACGATATTCTTTCTTGGCCTATAGTAGTAGTGGAAGTGATCCTTGCTCACTTCGCTTCTGTAATCACCTAGAGGAATAATGTCAAAATTAGCTGTGGTAAACCTGGTCACATCGTAACCCTGATTTCTCACGATAGCCAGGGCTTTCAAAAATACCTCAGGACCCGTAACCGCTGAGCCAAAATTCAGGAACACTCCTCCACCCAGCTGTGAAATGCTGTGGCAGTATATAGCAAAATCAATCCCACTGGCACCTCCTAATGCAGCAAAATCTGCCGATGGATGCTCATGTATTATATCGGTGCCTATGGTGATGTGATAGGTGGCCGGGATGCCCAACTTATATGCATTGTACACTACGCAATCATCTGCATAAGGGAAGCGATCTTTATGCTCTTCGATGTAGACAGCTAACGACTGACCATATCCCATGCCTTTGCTGTATCCTTCTTTTATAGCCTCATTCATCCAGGCACCGGTTTCTTCCCACATCCCAAAAGTGCCGTCCTCAATAGCCGTAGGAACGTGCTCCGACGTCCCTCCTAAATATGCAAGCTCAAAATCATGGATGCTGGTAGCGCCATTAGCTGCGATATGGGTTATAATCCCCCTTTTCATCAAATCGATTAAATACCTGGATAAGCCGCATTTTATCACATGGGCACCCATTGACCATATCACAGGACGGCCGTTTTTTCTAGCCTCTACAATGCGGTCTATAAGCTCATCAAATTCAGGATTGTGATACTCAGGCACTTCATCAATGCCGGGTTTCTTGAGATCATCTATCGTAACAAGGTTGTGCCTTCCTCTGGCCGTAAATGTCCTGCTCTTAGTTAAATCCAATCTCTCAAACATATTCTTTCTCCTCTCATAATTAATTTAATTATATTATATCACAAAAAGGTAATTCCGAAAAAGGTTAAATGTGACATAAAAAAACAAAGCAAAAGGGACTGTATTCCATCAGCCCCTCATAAAACGCAGATTACGACACCCGCGAGCCACAGGCTACAGCTGCTCCAATGGCTTTACATTGCCAAATGTTGGAGTAGGTCCTTCTATAGGTGCTGCCCAGCGAACCGCATTATCTATAACCTTTAATATCTTTTCATTGTGGTATATAGGGAATGACTCATGACCCGGTCTGAAATAGAATATCTTGCCTTTGCCTCTGTAGAAGCAGCATCCGCTTCTAAATACCTCTCCGCCCTTAAACCAACTTATAAATACCAATTCATCAGGAGCCGGTATATCAAAGCGTTCGCCATACATTTCCTCATGGGGCAAATCTATGTACTCCCCTATTCCCCGAGCAATAGGATGCCCTGGTTCTACCACCCATAGCCTCTCGTTCTCACCTGCTTCTCTCCACTTAAGGTCACAGGATGTACCCATAAGCTTCCTGAATATCTTGGAGAAATGGCCTGAATGCAAGACTATAAGTCCCATACCGTTTAACACCTTATTGTAGACCTTTTCCACTACCTCATCGCTTACCATATGGTGTGCCACATGTCCCCACCATATCAGAACATCAGTCTGGTTTAAAACCTCGTCGGTAAGACCATGCTCTGGCTGATCCATTGTCGCTGTCCTTACTTCAAGTCCAGGCTGCTCTTTAAGATATTTGGCTATGGCTCCATGTATACCTTCGGGGTATATCGATGCCACATTTGCATCCATCTTCTCGTGGACGTATTCATTCCATACTGTAACCTTTATCATACTTTTTGGCCCCCTTATGTTTATTTCCCATATACCATTATACCACAAAATCTGCCACAAATCATTTGATATACTTTGATTTGCAATTTGAATGCTACAAAAATTGTCCAAATACACAAAATAGGTTGCTGGAGAAAAAGTTCACTGACTCCAAAGGAATACCTCTGAGGCAAGTGACTTTGTGAAATGCTGACGTAGCACATCCTCTCAAAGTCACTTGCCGATGCTATTGAACTTTTTCGTAAGTAACCTATTTATTATTTATAAATATTGCAAATTGCAAATCAAAGTTAGTACATAATTTTGTTGACACCTATCATACAGCAAACCTGTACTGCGACATCTGGAGGTCATAGTATATGCCTTTTTTAGCCATAAGCTCTTCGTGGTTACCCATTTCTTTTATCTGACCATCATCTATAACAAATATCCTGTCAGCATTTCTGATAGTCGAAAGCCTGTGAGCAATAACAAATGATGTTCTACCTTCTAACAATTTCTCCAATGCCTGCTGAACCAATATCTCGGTATGGGTATCTATACTGGATGTAGCCTCATCTAATATAAGGATTCTTGGATTTGCCAGCAGTGTCCTGGCAAAAGATATAAGCTGCCTCTGGCCAACAGACAACCTGGACCCTCTCTCGTTGACCTGTGTATTATAGCCGTCTTCAAATTCCATTATGAAATCGTGGGCATGGACAGCCTTAGCAGCTTCAATAACCTCCTCATACGTAGCATCGGGTTTCCCATATTTGATATTATCATATATGGTGCCCGCAAAGATAAATGTATCCTGCAATACAATGCCCATCTGAGATCTTAAAGATTTCAGTGTTACGTGCTTTATGTCATAACCATCTATACATACCTGCCCTTCTACAGGGTCATAGAAGCGGCTTATAAGATTTACTATAGTACTCTTGCCCGCACCTGTAGGCCCAACCAGCGCTATGGTTTCACCAGGCTTTACTGTGAAGCTAACATGCTTTAAGACCGGTTTCTCAGGATCATAGTAGAAAGAAACGTCTTTAAACTCCACCTTGCCTTCAATTTTAGGCAGCTCTCTGGCATCCGGTAGATCTGCTATATCCGGAGTCTGATCAAACAGCTCAAATACCCTTTCTATAGATGCCATGGTGACCAAAAGCATATTGTATATATTACTTATATCATTTATGGGACCCCAGAACCTGCCCATATAGCTTAAAAATGCGAATATGACGCCAATAGTTGCTTCCCCTCTATAGTACATGTATGAACCCATAAAAAATACCAACATGGTGCTCAAGGCTCCGGTGATATTGACAGCGGGTCCAAAAAAGTTGTTAATCCTTATTGCCTTCATCCAGGTCTTCACTATATCTGCATTTAACTCATTGAAATTAGCCTCGCTTACATCCTCCTGTGCAAAAGCCTGAGTTACTTTCATACCTTGAATGCTCTCATTGAGATATGCATTCATATTTGATGACTTCTGCCTGACATCAAACCATCTTTTCCTTATGTGCCTTTTGAGCACCGTTATTACAGTAAACAACACCGGCAAGACAGCAAAGGTAATCAAGGACAACTTTACGTTCATGCTCACCATTATTACGATGATACCTACCAATGTAACAAGGTCACTCAACACGTTGACAAAGCCATTTGTTATGAGATCAGCAGGTGCGTTAATATCGTTAATTATCCTCATCATTATCTTGCCGGCAGGCCTGCTGTCAAAGAATTTAAATGATAAGCTCTGAACGTGCTCAAACAACTGCTGCCTCATATTAAATATGATGTGTTGCCCAGTCTTGGACAAAATAAATGTCCTGGTTCTGTTTAAATACATGACCGTAAAAGTTATAGCGATATATAGAATTGAAATGCGCCCCAAGCCTACTAAATCTTTTCTGCTTATATAATCATCAATAGCCACTTTTAATATATACGGCCCTGCCAAACCGCCTACCGTGACAATAAGCACCATAATCACTGACAAAATAATCTCTTTTTTATAGGGCAGCGCAAATTTAACCAACCGCTTAAACTGCTCTGCATTAAAAGGCTTTTCCAGCTCTTCGTCTTCATTATACCTATTGACTGCCATCAGGCGCTCACCTCTTTTACTATTTTTTCTATCATCTCATCAGTGAGCATAGCTCTAAACTGTTCCTTGAAGTTGTGATAATAACGCCCTTTCAACTTTATGAGCTCCTGATGAGTACCTCTCTCTACTATAGAGCCGTTTTCAAGCACAATAATCTCATCAGCATCCTTTACCGAAGAAATCCTGTGAGCTATGATGAAGGTAGTGCGTCCCTTAGAAAGTTCCTCTAAATTGCGCTGAATCTCGGCTTCCGTTTCCATATCAACGCTGGCAGTGGCATCGTCCAGAATGAGAATAGGTGGATTCTTGAGAATGGCGCGGGCAATGGCGATCCTCTGCTTTTGTCCACCCGATAATCCAACGCCCCGCTCACCGACTACGGTATCGTAACCATCGGGCATTTCCATAATAAAGTCATGGGCTTGAGCTGCTTTCGCTGCATTCATTATTTCATCCATCGAAGCATCAGGTTTACCAAAGGCAATATTGTTCCTGATAGTATCTGAAAACAAAAACGTCTCTTGCATGACAATACCTATACCGCTCCTCAAGGTCTTAAGATCCAGATCCCTGATATCGTAGCCATCAATCAATATCCTGCCTTTAGTCACATCATAATACCGCCCTATAAGGTTGATAATAGATGTCTTACCCGAACCCGTTGCGCCCATGATAGCGATTTTTTTGCCAGGAGGCGCGTCAATGTTAATGTCTTTTAACACCATTTCACCATCGTATTTTAAAGAGACATTTTCAAATACCACATGTCCTTTTATCTTATCAGGCACCACTGGATTCGGCGAATTTTTTATCTGCGGCTTGGTGTTGAGGAGGTTAAATATCCTCTCACCGGAAGCGTTGGCCTGTTCGTACATATTCAAGATATTAGGTAATGCCCTAAGAGGCCAGATCATCGCCCACAGATAGCCATTAAACTGTATCAAAGAACCCAATGATATCTGCCCTTTTACCACCAAATAACCTCCAAACCAGATAAGGGCCACGAAACTCATATCTCCGATAAACCACATGAGCGGAGAATATTTACCTGAGATAAAACCTATGTCTATGCCTCTGTTCATGTTATTTATGTTTTCTTTCTTAAACTTTTCAATCTCCTTGGGCTCTTGTGCAAAAGCCTTAACTACCCTTATACCTGTTATATTTTCCTGCAACGTCGTGTTGAGAACAGCGTACTGCTTCCTCAACTCATCATAGGCAGACCTTATCTTTTTATCAAATCTCATGGATAAGGTCACTAAAAATGGCGATAATATAAGAGTGAGTAGAGTCAATTTCCAGTTAATAATAAACAGCATTATGAGGTACGCTATAAACGTCGTAGCGCTGTTAAAAAACTGCAAAAAACCGCCCGGTATGAAAACCCTTACCCCTTCCAGATCACCTGTGAGCCTTGACATAAGTTCACCGGTTCTTGCCTTGTCGTAAAAGCTAAACGACAGCTCTTGAAGGTGATTAAGCATCTTGTGTCTTATATCGGCAATCGTCCTTTGTGAAGTATACTCCACCAAATACGAATAAATATAACCAAACAATGACGTCACAATGCTCACAGATAACATTCCCATAAGGAGATATATCAATAAACCCTTCTGTTTTCCCAACAACACTTTGTTAACCAATAGCTTCTGGAGATAAGGATTGATCATACCTAGCCCGATATTTGCAAACATCAATAAGGCAGCAATGTAAAAATATTTCCTATACGGCTTCATAAACCCAAAAAGTCGCTTGAGAATATCCATAGAAACACACCTTTCATAATATGATTTACGGTACCATACTCATATGAAAGGTTTACATTTTCCCACCCCTCAACTTTTCACAATTACCTCTATGATTATATCATCATCTCCAATTGTTTCAATCCTCATTATCCGCCGTATTACCTCGTAATCTCGCAAAATCCAAAAAATACTCTGTTTTTCTCGCTCTACTTACTAATTAATCAATTTTTTTATGCTATTTGATTTTTTTCTGTCTTTTTCTTTCATATGTTAATACATTTCTATAAGATAAAAACAATGCCCCGGCTCACAACCGGAGCTAAAAATTTTTTATTGCCCCATCTCTTCTAAGACCCTCTTGGTTATACGCGTAACCATATCCACCAGTTGTTCTTCCTTTATCTCTTCCTTATTTATGTTGTAGCGCTTAAAGAGCCTCTGCACAGGATACCTGCCTTTAACACCCAATTTCTTGCGTATTTCAACGAGCTTTCTCACCTTATCCTCCGAAAGCTCCCTGGCTCCACCTAAAAGGTGCGTTAATAAACTTATATAAGCGTAAAACTCCATGGTTTCCATCCTGTAATAGGCTGTATAGATATCAGGACCATATGTTAGGGCACCATGATTTTCCAGCAAAAGAGCATCGCATTCCTGCAGGTATTTACTTACGTTCTCAGGTAACTCTTCCGTAGACGGTGTACCATACTCGGCAATGGGTACCACTCCCAATGAGATAACAGCCTCAGGCATTATAGGCGCGTCAAGCGTCTTCCCAACTATGGCAAAAGACGTCGCCACAGGAGGATGGGCATGAACCACCGCCATGACATCATCTCTTTCCTTATACACCCTTAAATGCATCTTGAGCTCAGAAGTAGGTTTCCATGTCCCTGAGATAACGTTGCCGTCCAGGTCCAGCTTGATGAGCATCTCAGGCTTCAAAAACCCCTTGCTTACTCCTGTAGGCGTCGCCCATATCTCATTTTTGCCAACTCTTACTGTAATGTTACCGTCATTGGCAGCCACAAAACCCTTTAGCCACAATCTTCTCCCTATTTCTATGATATCGTTTTTAACCTGTGATTCTAAATACATCATCCGCCCGCCGAATTCATCGGCGGTATCCCTCCCTTCACATTTATCTTATATATGAATTTTGAGAACATATATCCTTTGCACCCATCTCTCTTAAAACATATTTTTGTATTTTCCCGCTGGCAGTCATAGGAAACCTGTCTAAAAAGCGTACATATTTTGGAACCTTAAACCTGGCCAGCCCTGCTTTTGCGTACTCAATCACTTCCTCCTCAGTTAATATATGCCCTTCTTTGGGAATAACATAAGCCATAATCTCCTCCCCATATTTTTCATCGGGAACACCCACTACCTGCACATCCTTGATATAGGGATGATGGTACAGGTATTCTTCGATTTCTCGCGGGGATATATTTTCGCCGCCTCTTATGATCATATCTTTCAGCCTGCCCGTTATGGTAAGATATCCTCTCTCATCCATCACGCCGATATCGCCTGTATGCAGCCATCCATCTGGTTCTATTACCTTTTCAGTCTCTTCAGGCATCTTATAGTACCCTTTCATGACATTATAGCCCCTTGCCATCACCTCACCCTGTACCCCGCGTGGAACCTCACATCCTGTAGCCGGATCCACGATCTTAACCTCAATCTCTGGCAAAGCGTAACCCACGGTTGTCACCCTATCCTCCAGTGAATCATATACGCTCGTCTGAGTAATACCAGGCGATGCCTCTGTAAGACCGTACACGCTGGTGATTTCCTTTATGTTCATCCTGTCCACTACCGCTCTCATCACCTTTATAGGACAGACAGAACCTGCCATTATGCCCGTCCGCAGGCTACTGAAATCGTAATTTTCAAAATCCGGGTGTTCCAGCATAGTTATAAACATGGTTGGAACCCCGTGCACCGCCGTGCATCTCTCTCTTTGAATAGCATTCATGACCGCCAAAGGATTAAAATGGTCTACCAGCACCATCGTGGAGCCTTTTGAGAGGCACGCCATGATGGATAGCGTATAACCAAAGCAATGAAACAAAGGCACAGGAATACACAATCTGTCAGCAGTGGTAAAATTCATGCGGGAAGCTATGGCATCACCATTGTTCAGCAGATTGTAATGGGTCAACATCGCCCCTTTAGGAAAGCCGGTGGTACCAGATGTATACTGTATATCAATCACTTCATGGGCATTAATAGATCTCTGAACGCTATAGAGCTCATCATCATCTACAGTACTACCCAGCTCCATAATCTCCTCATACTTATACACACCAGGCAATTCTTTATTGCCTATATATATTACCGCCTTAAGCTCAGGAAATTTAGAGCTTCTTAATATACCTTTCGAGCTGTGCTTCAATTCTGGCACTAAGTTATAAAGGGTTTTAATATAATCAGAATCTTTAAACCCGTCAATGAGTACCAAAGCCCTGGCATCCGATTGCCTTAATATATACTCCACTTCATGTTCTTTGTATGCTGTATTTATACTGACAAGCGGAGCACCGATTTTAGCTGTCGCAAACAGCGTCACCACCCATTCAGGAATATTGGTAGCCCATATAGCTACATGGTCCCCTTTTTTTATACCTATCTTTAATAAACCTTTTGCCAATCTATTAGAAATTTCCTTTAAGATGCGGTATGAATACCTTACTTTATCTTCAAATATCAACGCATCCTGATCCGGGTATTTTGATGCGATATAATCTAAATATTGCCCTATAGTCATGTCTATCATCAATTCCACTCCAATCGCTTAATTCTTATTTTTATTCATTATATCACACCAAAAAACGCCGTTTAAAGGACAATTTTTTTGACCTGTTATTAAATTTTTGAAATAAAACTTCAATGCATTCCTTATATATGTCCAACAAAATCCTTAAAAATTTTAAAATTCTCCGGGCTCTTGCTCCACATTCGCTCAGGATGCCATTGCACTCCCAGCACAAATTTAAAGCCAATGCCTTCCACCGCTTCTATTACGCCGTCTTCTGACCATGCGACGGCTTTAAGGCATGGAGCCACCAATTTTACTGACTGGTGGTGAAAAGAATTTACTATCAAGTTTTTGTTACCAATCACTTTGTATAAAAGAGAATTTTCATCTATTCTAACAGAGTGAATTCCGTAATACGTGGGTATTTCCCCTTGTTCATGCATTATAGCACCATCTATCTGTGAAGGTATATCCTGATACAGAGTACCGCCTAATGCCACATTTAACACCTGAATACCTCTACATATAGCTAATATAGGAATATCCTTCTCTATACACAATTTAACCAACCGGATCTCCATCCTATCTCTTTCAGGCGAAACCATGCCCAGATGCCTGCAAGGTAACTCTCCGTATAATGCAGGATCTACATCACATCCTCCCGTGAGCAAAAGGCCATGAATATTCTCTACAATATCTTCCGGATATTCTGCATCATCTGTCACAGGTAATATCACAGGAACACCACCCGCATTGCTGATGGCGCTGTAATATCCCGATTTTAAGTATGAATAACCCTTATTGTAATCATACGAAGACGTAAGACCGATAACCGGTTTCATATTACACCTCCAATTCAACGGCATTTAAATGATTGACATCTATAACCTTTATACACTTTACAGGACATTTTTCTACGCACAAACCGCAGTTGGTACATTTATCATAATCAATGGCGGCGAGGTTCTCCTTTACGTGAATAGCGTCATGAGGACATACCCTCTCACAGGCTCTGCAGCCTATGCAACCCGCCTGGCACACCAATCTTACATCCTTACCTTTATCCAAGCTGAAACAGGCAACTCTTACCCTGCTGCTGTATACCAGATCAATGATCTTTTTTGGACAGACATCAACACATATACCGCAGCCTGTGCACTTTTCCTCATCTACCACAGCCACACCGCCCTCACCTACGTGTATAGCATCAAAAGGACACTCCTTTTCACATGTACCCAGGCCAAGGCATCCATAACGGCATCCTTTCATGCCCTCCTGATACATTGCAGCAACCCTACAATCTGATAATCCTTCATAATGATACTTCTCTACGGCTTTTTCAATCGTACCTCCGCATTTAACAAAAGCCACCTTCTTTTTCCCCTCATGATCTATCTGCACGCCTAAAATCTGCCCTAATTTCTCGGCAACAGTGGGCCCGCCCGCTTTGCATCCATCCACAGGCGCTTTGCCCTGATTGACGGCGCTTGCAAATGCATCACAACCGGGATAGCCGCATGCGCCGCAATTGGCCCCAGGCAATACCTCTCTGATCTGAGCCTCTCTTTGGTCTACCTCCACCTTAAATTTCCTTGCTGCATAAGCCAGAATTACCCCAAAAGCTAAACCCATACCTCCTAAGCTGATAAGGGGCAAAAAGAGATATGGAAAAATTTCTTTCATATTGCATCACTCCTATATCATACCTTGAAAGCCTAGAAATGCAATAGACATAAGTCCTGCGCCGATGAGAGCAATGGGAAACCCCTGTAAAGGTTTTGGTATCGGTGCCAGCTCCAGCCTTTCCCTTATGCCTGCAAAAAGCACCATCGCCAGAGTAAAACCTATCGCTGATCCAAAGCCGTTTATAACCGTTTCTATAAAATTATACTTGAGTTCCACGCTCAACAGAGCAACACCCAAAACCGCGCAGTTCGTAGTTATTAACGGCAGATAAATGCCCAATGCTTTGTAGAGCACGGGATTTATCTTCTTTACCACCATCTCCACAAACTGAACCAAAACGGCTATAACAAGTATAAAAGCGATAGTCTCAAGATACTCTATCCCAAGGGGTACCAATATATAAAAGTAGACAATATAAGCTACAGCTGATGCTAAAGTCATGACAAATGTTACCGCAATACCCATTCCTATAGAGGTATCAATGCGCTTTGATACGCCTAAAAAGGGACATTCTCCCAAAAACCTCACCAGTAGAAAATTATTTACGAATACCGAACTGATCAGTATGATGATAATCCTTGTCAGCATATGCCTCCACCTCTCCGGATTTTACCATTATCTAGCCTTCCTGTCCTGGGCTTTTAGCTCAAAGAATTTAAAAAGCCCTAATAGCATTCCCAACACTAAAAAAGCACCCGGCGGCATTATAAATATCAGGGCTTTTTGATAACCCGAACCCAGTACAGGGTAACCAAGTATTGTGCCGTTGCCCAATATCTCTCTTATAGAGCCCAGAATAAACAGAGCCATTGTAAAGCCCAGTCCCATACCCAGTCCATCGGCAGCCGACCGAAGGACAGTGTTTTTATACGCAAAGGCCTCTGCTCTTGCCATGATAATGCAGTTGACAACGATAAGGGGTATATAAATACCAAGGGCTTTATCCAGCGCTGGTGAATAAGCCTTTATGAGCATACCTGCTATAGTTGTAAATGTAGCTATAACGACTATAAACACAGGTATCCTTATTTTATCTGGTATGACCTTTCTGAACATAGAAATAAGTACATTGGAGAAAAACAGCACAAAAGTAGCAGCTGCACCCATCGTCAAACCGTTTATAGCGGCCGTCGATACCGCTAATGTGGGGCACATGCCTATTACCTGAACAAATGTCGGATTCTCTTTCCAAAGCCCATTTTTAAAAGCCGCTCCGCAGGATTGACACGGTAAGCCCTCTTTATCTGAAGGATCGCTGCTATTACATCCGCAGCAGGGTTTAAACGAATCAAATAAAGCCATAAAAAGTACACCCCCTTTTATTTGCTTAATTGTTTAAATTCTCTCAATGCTTCATTGACACCTTTAGTAACGGCCCGCGATGTAATGGTGGCACCAGTGATAGCCTGAACTTCATTTTTATCATTAGAAGGCGGATGTTTTACTACCGTCAAGGCATCAGGTCCTTTGCCTTTAAACTGACTCTGCCACGACGGTTCAGTGGCTTTAGCCCCCAAACCCGGTGTCTCGTTGTGGCTTATAATTTTTATGCCGGTTATTTTCCCATTTTTATCAATTCCCACCAGCATCTCTATAGATCCGCCATAGCCTGACGGAGATACCCTAATAACAAAACCTGCTTCACTTCCGTTTTTATAAGCCTTTGAAACAGCTTTTACAATATCACCTGTTGCAGTCTCAGCCTTTATTTCTTTGTATGTATCCGCAGGCATGACCTCCTTCATTGCCTGAAGATTCGCTTCCCTGATCTGCCTTTCTATCGGTTTCTGAGTAATAAAATTAAAAAACCCCAGTACCAAGGCGGCTATACCTGTAACCATGAAAAGAATAAGTCCTGTCTTTAATATATCATTTTCCGCCTTCATTTTTCATCACCTTTCCAAAGACCCTAGGTGCAGTGTACTTATCTATAAGGGGAGTAGCCAAATTCATCAGTATTATGGAATAAGACACTCCTTCGGGATATCCACCGTAAAGTCTTATAACAGAGGTGAGAATTCCACACCCTATGCCAAATATAATCTGTCCCTTGGGAGTGATAGGAGATGTGGTATAGTCGGTCGCCATATAAAAAGCTCCTAATATAAGGCCACCCGCTAAAATATGATACAGCGGCATACCTGTGAATAAACCTTGTTTCCCAAATACCCAGGTCATAAAGGCCACCGTCAATATATAACTTGCAGGTATCCTCAACGTTATAACCTTTCTGTACAAGAGATACACCGCTCCTATAAGTAAAGCCAATGCCGATGTCTCCCCTAGGGAGCCGCCTACATTGCCTATAAACAGGTCCCAGAGATCAGGAAGTTTTCCTGAAACCTCCGTGCCTTTCAGCAAAGCTAAAGGAGTTGCCGTCGTAACCCCATCAGGAGAAGTCCAATGAGTCATCTGCACAGGCCATGACGCCAGCAGAAAAGCCCTGGCAGCCAGCGCAGGATTCATAAAGTTATAGCCTAAACCCCCAAAAACCATTTTTACTACAGCGATGGCAAACATCGAACCAATAACACCTATCCACCATGGTACCGTAACCGGTAGATTAAATGCCAGCAACAAGCCCGTAACAGCTGCGCTAAAATCACCTACCGTGATATCTTTATGAAAAATCCACTCAATAGCAGCCTCTGTCATTACGGCCGCAGTCACACATATAATTGTTATGTAAAGTGCCCTTATTCCGAAAATTACGATAGCAGCAATCAATGCAGGTATAAGAGATATTATTACATCGAGCATTATCCTTTTTACATCATCGGCAGTACCAAAATGAGGTGATGATGTAACATATAATTTACCCTCCACTTTTTCCCCTCCATATTACTTCTTATTTTTACTAGAAATCACGCTTTTAGCCAATCTTATAGACTCTACCAGCGGTCTCTTAGATGGGCATATGTACGAACAGCTGCCGCATTCAATGCAATCCATGACATTGTATTCCTTACACCTGTCAAAATCACCTTTGATGGAATAAGCGCTTATAAAAAGAGGTAAGAGATTCATAGGACAGGCATCTACACATCTTCCACATCTAATACAGGGACTTGGCTTAGTAACCCTCACTTTTTCTGCCGGTTGTACAAGAATACCCGAAGTCCCTTTTATCACAGGCACATCCAGCGTATATTGGGCAATACCCATCATAGGACCACCTGATATAACTTTACCAGGCGTGCCTTTAAAGCCCCCGCAGAAATCTATAAGTTCGCTAAAAGGCGTACCTATTTTAACCAGTAAATTCTTAGGATTTTCTACACCCTCACCTGTCACGGTAACAACCCGTTCTATCAAAGGTTTCCCTTCTTTTATTGCGTCAGCTATGGCTTTAGCCGTAGCTACATTGTTTACTACCACACCTACATCAGCAGGCAATTTTCCCGACGGAACCACTCTGCCTGTAATAGCTTTGATTATATGCTTCTCTGAACCTTGGGGATATTTGGTTTTCAATACCGCTACTTCTATACCATCAAAACCTTTAGCAGCATTTCTCATTGAAATTATCGCTCTTAGTTTGTTGTCCTCTATACCTATAATCCCTTTTTTGACACCCATAGCCTTCATGATAGCCCTAAGGCCATATACTATATCATCCGGATATTCTTCCATAAGCCTGCTATCAGCTGTAAGATATGGCTCACATTCTGCACCATTTAATATGATTACATCCACTTTTTTATCAGGTGGGGGACTGATCTTTACTATGGTGGGAAAAGCTGCTCCACCCATACCCACAATACCAGCGTCTTTTATAATTGCTTTGATTTCTTCTGGCGATAACTGATCTATATCTCTTTTTATAAAAACGCCTTCCTGCGGTTCAAAATTACCATCTGACTGAATAATCACAGATAATACCTTCTTACCCGCTGGGCTGGGGTATTCTTCAATACCAACTACCTTGCCAGATACGCTAGAATGTACAGGTGCGGATACATAGCCGCCAGGTTCCCCTATTATCTGGCCTACTTTTACTTCTTGATTTACCTTTACCACAGGCTTACATGGAACACCTATGTGCTGCACAAGTGGTATAATCACACGGTCTTTTGGCATATAAGGCTCTATAGGTTTATCTTGAGTAAATTCTTTAGCATGAGGAGGATGTATACCGCCGTGAAATGTTAATTTTGACTTTATTGCCATCAAACGCCCCCCTTTTTAGCTTATCAAAAGCAGTCGCAAATCACTTTCATATAGCATCTACTTTTTCAAAAATAGTATAACATTTTACAACAATTTCATCAAGCAAAGTAAGGAATTTAACTTCAATCATCTATATAGCATTCAAATTACAAACCAAAGAAGGAACTTAAAAAAGGATTGAACATATGTTCAATCCTTTTTTATTCTTTGTAAAATATTAACTACTCAATCGCTGATATTTTACTGTTTTCTCTTGCCATCTTCTTTAAATACTCGTTTATAAAATCGTCAATTTCACCGTCCATTACTGCCTGGACATTTCCTACCTCATAACCTGTCCTGTGATCCTTGACCATAGAATATGGATGAAATACATACGACCTTATCTGGTTACCCCAACCCATATCCACGTGCTCACCTTTTATTCCGCTGATCTCCTCTTCCCTCTCCCGTTCCTTGAGCTCTAAAAGCCGGGCTTTTAACATCTTCATAGCCGTTTCCCTGTTCTGAAGCTGTGAACGCTCGTTCTGACATTGAACCACTATGCCCGTTGGAATATGGGTAATCCTTACGGCCGACTCTGTTTTATTGACATGCTGTCCACCAGCACCACTGGAACGATAGGTATCAATCTTCAAATCAGCAGGATTTATCTCCACATCAATATCCTCGGTTATTTCTGGCAGCACCTCAACCAGGGCAAAGGAGGTATGCCTTCTTCCTGCGGCATCAAAAGGAGATATTCTCACCAGCCTATGCACACCTTTCTCTGCCTTTAGATAACCATAAGCGTAATCGCCTTTTACCATAAGTGTAGCATTTTTGACCCCTGCTTCATCGCCTTCTAGGTAGTCCAGTATATCCACTTCAAAGCCCCTGCGCTCAGCCCATCGGGTATACATTCTTATGAGCATTTGCGCCCAGTCCTGTGCTTCGGTACCGCCGGCCCCGGCATGAAAAGACATAATAGCATTGTTAGCGTCATATCGACCGTTTAACATCAATTTTATCTTCATATCCGCTACATCTTTTTGAAGCTTTTGATATTCACTCTGTATCTCCGGCTCTAAGGATTCATCTCCTTCCTCATAAGCCAGTTCCAGAAGCACTGTCAGATCATCATAACGCGATCTTATGCTGTCATACTGATCTAACTTATCTTTTAATACCTTTATCTTTTGATTTACTTTGCTCGCTTTTTCTATATCAGACCAAAAATCGGGATCTGCCATGCTCTCTTCCATTTTTTTTAGTTCCTCTCTAGAACCCGCGTAGTCAAAGAGAAACCCCCATTTCATCGATTTCCTCTTTTAAACTCTGAATTTTTGTTTTTAGTTCGTCAAGCACTTAAATCACTCCTTCTGCCTTTTCTCCGATATTTGATTTTCTATCATGCTGTCCTGCCGCAACAGTGCTTATACTTTTTGCCACTGCCACAGGGGCATGGATCATTTCGTCCGATCTTCTTACCCTTTACAATAGGCTTTCTCTTTTCCTCTCCTTCAGAATTTGTCATCAAAACAGGACCTACCACACTTTCACGTTTTGGCACATTTTCCTCCCTGATCTCAATGTGATACAACAATCTGACCGTATCTTCCTGTATGCTATCAATGAGATCAGTAAACATATCATAAGCCTCTTTTTGATATGCCACAATCGGATCGATCTGTCCATAAGCTCTCAGACCTATACCCTCTCTAAGTCTTTCCATATTGTCAATGTGGTCCATCCATTTGGTGTCTACGACGCGCAGGAGCACCACCCGCTCCAGTTCTCGCATCTGTTCATAACCGACTTTTTTCTCCTTTTCATCGTACAACCGCGTGGCTATATCCATTATCTTTTCTTTTAAACTCTCTTTGGTAAGAGTTGGAATTTCATTTTTCTCAAAAGATAGAGCACCTTTTGGCATAAATATATCTTCCAGGCGGGCTTTTAAATCGTCCAGCCTCCACTCTTCTGGATACCTGCTATTAGCAGTATATATATCAATAACTTCATCTACAATTTTTTCCACCATTCCAATGATATAATCCTTGAGATTCTCACCCTCAAGAACTCTTCTTCTCTCCTGATATATCACTTCGCGCTGCTTATTCATCACGTTATCATACTGCAACAGATTTTTTCTTATATCAAAATTTCTAGCTTCTACCCTTTTCTGAGCTGCTTCGATTTGCTTTGTCAAGAACTTATTCTCTATAGGTTGATCCTCTTCAATGCCGAGCTTATCCATCATGCTCATAATGCGTTCCGAACCAAAAAGCCTCATGAGGTCATCTTCCAGCGAGATATAAAACCTTGATGAGCCGGGATCACCCTGTCTACCTGCACGACCCCTCAACTGATTGTCTATTCGCCTGGACTCATGCCTTTCTGTGCCTATGATGTGAAGGCCTCCCAGCTCTTTGACCCCTTCTCCCAGCACGATATCCGTACCACGGCCCGCCATGTTTGTGGCTATCGTCACGGCACCTTTCTGTCCGGCTTTAGCTATGATTTCTGCCTCTTTCTCGTGGTACTTGGCATTTAACACCTCATGCTTTATGCCGCGACGCTTTAACATCTGGCTGAGTTTCTCAGATTTCTCAATGGATACAGTACCCACCAGTACAGGCTGCCCCTTTGAATGCCTCTCTACTATCTCCTCAACCACAGCTCTAAACTTAGCTTCTTCGGTTTTATATATAACGTCGGGGTAATCCACCCTTATCATAGGTTTGTTGGTAGGTATTACCACTACGTCCAGCCCGTAAATATCCCTGAACTCCTGTTCCTCTGTCTTGGCCGTGCCCGTCATACCTGCCAGCTTTTTGTACATTCTGAAATAATTCTGAAATGTTATGGTAGCATATGTCCTGCTTTCACTTTGAATTTTTACATTTTCCTTGGCCTCTATAGCTTGATGAAGGCCATCGCTGTACCTTCTGCCAAACATTAATCTGCCAGTAAACTCATCTACAATTATCACTTCGCCGTCTTTGACCACGTAATCTCTATCTCTCTTCATGAGGGCATGAGCCTTTAACGCTTGAATGATACAGTGATTGATCTCCATATTATCAAGATCAGCTAAATTTTCTACGCCGAAATAAGCTTCTGCCTTTTTTATGCCTACATCTGTTAAACTTACGGTATGCTCTTTCTCATCTGCTTTATAATCTATATCAGGCTTCAGCCCGGAGACAAAGCGGTCGGCTTTTACATATAAATCAGTAGATTTATCCCCCGGACCTGAGATGATAAGTGGAGTCCTGGCTTCATCAATGAGTATACTATCTACCTCATCGACGATAGCATAATTAAATCCCCTCTGTACCATCTCTTCCTTGTATATGACCATATTATCCCTTAGATAATCAAAGCCAAATTCATTGTTTGTGCCATAGGTTATATCGCAGTTATAGGCTTCTCGCCTCTGATCACTATCCATATCGTGGACAATAACGCCCACCGAGAGGCCGAGAAACTCATAAATCTTGCCCATCCAATTTCTATCACGCTTGGCCAGGTAGTCATTCACCGTCACGATATGAACGCCTTTTCCCTCCAGCGCATTGAGGTATGCTGGCAATGTGGCCACCAGCGTCTTACCTTCACCCGTCTTCATCTCGGCTATCCTGCCCTGGTGAAGCACAATACCACCCAGCACCTGAACAGGAAAATGCTTCATACCCAATGTCCTCCACGCGGCTTCCCTTACTACCGCAAAAGCCTCCGGGAGGATATCATCCAATGTCTCCCCGTTATTGAGTCTATCTTTAAACTCCTGCGTCTTAGCCCTTAACTGTTCATCGGTAAGTTTAGACATTTCGTCTTCATATGACAAAACCTTATCCACGATGGGATAAAGCCTTTTAAGCTCTCTCTCATTGTAGCTTCCAAAAATCTTTTCTAATAAATTTAACATTTTGATCACCTTATAGTATTATATAATATTTTACATATACCGTCAAATGCACTAAAAAAGGTCCTTTTAAAAGGACCTTTTTATACTTTTTCTGCTTCTATAAGTCCATAGCTGCCGTCTCTTCGCCTGTACACCACGTTTATATCGTTGCTCTCCTCATTGCAAAAGATATAAAAGTCGTGTCCCAGCAAATTCATCTGCAGTATCGCCTCTTCTACAGACATTGGCTTCATACCAAATTTTTTCTTTCTGACTATCCTAAACTCTTCTTCAGAAACCTCTTTTTCCTCATCTTCTTCGGTCAACTGAAGGTTTTCAGGAACTTTGACGTTAAACCTCTTTTCAAGTTTCGTTTTGTGCTTTCTCCACTGCTTCTTGAGCTTTTCTACTACCTCATCCAGCGTAGAATACATATCTTCTGTCGCAGCTTCAGCTCTAAAAATCACGCCTTTATACGGTATAGTAACTTCTACAATCTGGTCATTTTTAACCACGCTTAAAACCACATTTACATCCGTGTCTTCATTAAAAAATTTATCTAGAATGCGCAGCTTCTTCTCCACAGCATTTTTTAATGCATCTGTAAGCTCGAGATTGTTTTTCCCTGTAATCCTTAGGTTCATAAATGCCACTACTCCCTTCAGCATTAGTATTCTTTACCCTTGTTACTTATATTATTCTACGCAAGCAATGATAATCCTTCTTAATTTTTGAAAATTTTTATGAATTTTTTATAAACTCTTTATAAAACCTTGCTTAAAAACGACCTGGTCCTTTCCTGCCGCGGATTTGTAAAAATTTCCTGTGGCGGTCCTTCTTCGACTACCTGCCCTTCATCTATGAACACAACCCTATGGCAAACTTCTCTTGCGAACCCCATCTCATGAGTAACTACCATCATGGTCATGCCATCATGGGCCAGGTCCTTCATGACGTTAAGCACCTCTTTAACCATCTCAGGATCTAATGCTGAAGTAGGCTCATCAAACAGCATGACATCGGGCTGCATCGCCAAAGCCCTGGCTATTGCAATCCTCTGCTTCTGGCCTCCCGACAACTGCGCTGGGTACGCCTTTACTTTATCCTTAAGGCCAACCCTCTCTAAAAGGTTCATGGCGATGGCCTCGGCCTGAGCTTTATCCATCTTTTTGACCTTTATAGGCGCTATGGTCAAGTTATCCAGGACGGTCATATGTGGAAAAAGATTAAAATGCTGAAATACCATGCCCACCTTTTGTCTTATTCTATTTATATTTTTAACAGGATCCACTTTCTCCCCTTCAATATACACGTTTCCGGCAGTAGGTTCTTCCAGATAGTTGACACATCTCAGCAATGTACTCTTTCCTGATCCGCTGGGCCCTATAATCGCCAAAACCTCACCCTTTTTTATTTCCAGGTTTATACCGTTCAACACCTGCAAATGCCCAAAAGATTTTTTTAAATTCTCTACCTTCACCATACTATCTAACATCACCGGCTTTTAACCTCCTCTCAAACATACCCATCAACTTAGAGAGGAACAGCGTCATAACAAAGTATATCATCGCAATGACAATAAGGGGCTCAAAAGGCCTGTAAGTAACACTTGATATGATCTCCTGTTGTCTCATAAGGTCCGACGCACCTATTACGGAAACTATGGAAGATTCCTTTAGCAGCACGATGAACTCATTCCCTAGTGCCGGAAGTATATTCTTTATAGCTTGGGGCATGATGATATATCGCATGGCCATCCCATGGGGCATTCCTAATGACCTGGCAGCTTCCATCTGCCCCCTATCTACTGCCTCAATTCCAGCCCTTATTATCTCTGCCACATAAGCACCGCTATTTATACCCAGTGCAAAGACAGCCGCATAAAACTTAGGTATATTAAGATTTAACACCTGAGAGATGCCAAAGTATATGATAAAGAGCTGTACAAGGGCAGGAGTACCCCTTATTATCTCTATATACGCTTTTCCAATAAAGCTTATTACCTTTATCCTAGACATCTTCATAAATGCCGCTAAAATGCCTAGAATTACGCCTATTATTACCGCGCCTATGGTAAATTCTATTGTACTTACGGTACCTTTCAAAAATAGAGGCCAGTATTTGAGCATACTGGCAAAATCCAAATTCGTCATATATTACTCTCCTTTACTGCTTAAACCATTTCTCAATAAGTTTGTCATATTCCCCTGAATCTTTCAGCTGTTTTAATATCTTGTTTATTTCGTTTAGAAGAGCTTTGTCACCTTTTCTAACCGCTATAGCGGAACCCTCTTCGCTTTTTATCTCTGGTATTTCCACTATCTTTAAGTCTGGGTTCTCTTTCAGGTATGCCTCTGCAACCGTCTTTTCAACAACAACCCCATCTACTTTTCCTGTTTTTACTTCCATTATCTCGGTTGATACCTTGTCTATAGGAATTACAGTGACGCCTTTTATGCTTCTGGCCGCTTTTTCACTCGTGGTACCTAATTGAGCATCCAACTTCTTGCCTTTTAAATCATCAACGGTCTTGATAGAGTTATTATCCTTTTTAACTACTAATACCTGTTTACCAATATAATAAAGATCTGAAAAATCTACGCTTTTAGCTCTCTCTGGTGTAGGCGTCATACCTGCTACAATCATATCGATTTTACCAGCCTGAAGTGCCGCAATGAGGCCGTCGAACTTCATATCTTCTATATCAAGTTTTACGCCCAATCCATCAGCAACCGCTTGAGCAATATCCACATCAAAGCCGACGATTTTATCCTCACCATTTATAAGTTGATGGCTTTCATATGGTGGAAAATCGGCGCTGGTACCCATCACTATTACACCAGCTTTTTTGATCTTCTCTAAACTATTAGATGTACCTGATGAGCTATTGGATTTAGCAGCAGAACCATTGGTATTGTCGCTGGATTGAGTTGCTTTATTAGAATTTCCCGCGGTCGTATTTTTGCTGGAATTAGCGCAGGAAACCAACGACAGCGTCAATGCAGCGATTAAAAGAAAAGCCATTAACTTCTTCATGTATTTTTCTCCCCTCTTTTTAAATATTAAATCTCTTGAATAATTATACATTGTTAATTATATATTGTCTATTATTTTTTTGCAAGTGAATTTGTTGACAGCTTGTCTGTGGATAATGTGGATAAACCTGTTTATAACTTCTTGTTTGGGCATTCCTCATGTGGAAAAAATGTGGGCAAATAATTTTCTAAATGTACAAAAAAAGAGGCCTTATGACCTCTTTTTTGCGGCTTATAATCCTCTCAAAGCAAGGGGATTATAATTCCATTGAACTTGCTCGGCGCTGCCTGAAACCACCGTTGTTCCTGTGGTTTTGCTTTCTCGCAGTCCTACACGCCTTGCACCTCACCGGAGCATTCTGAAATCCTTTTTCAGCATAAAACTCCTGCTCACCCGCGGTCCAGGTAAACTCCTTCCCGCAATCCTTACATACTAAAACTTTGTCCTGATACATCAAAAAATCCCCTCACTTTGAATTAATGGTTTAAATTACATTGATTATATCATATTATTTACAAAAGCACAAGCACTTACAAAAAATATTTTAATTTTCACCAAGCAATCTCTCAAATATTTTCAAATAGATCTTAGCAGCAAAAATACTGGAATGCCCCTGAAGGGCTGTGGCATAAGCATTTCTTTCTAAATAGTGCCTTAAGCCCTCATCTCTTAATACTCTCATAATTCCATCGGCTATAGCATAAGGATCCCTCTGTTTAACCAAAATGCCATTTATCCCATTCTTTATTATATCTTTTATCCCACCAATGTCCGAAGCGACGACTACTTTGCCGCACATCATCCCTTCAAGAGCAGATATGGGTGTGTCTGCACTCATATTTCCTATAACAACAGATGGTATACAGACCACATCAGCGATGGCGTAAAACATAGGCATTATAGAATGGTTTACAGATCCCAGCATCAAATAATGGCCTGTTAGGCCAAGGCTTTCAGCCATGTTTATAAGATTTTTTCGCTCTTCTCCATCACCTGCTATCACAAGATATGCTTTTACATTCCGGTCCAGCAATATCCTGAAAGCCTCCAAAAGATAATTTATCCCATTTTTTGCTGTAAGCCTTCGAGGACACAATATCACAAACCTATTATCAGGTATACCCAACTTTTTCTTAAACCCCTCATCCCTCTCCATAGGCTTAAAAAGTTCCATATCCACGAAACTTTTTAATACGATTATCTTTTTTATACCTGCAATAGACTTTATGTAATCCCTTATATTTGCATCAACTGCAATTATTGCAGGTGCATTCTGATAGGCGATTCGCTCGCAATACCTGAGGTATTTCTCCTCAGCAGAATTTTCAGCCACAAGTTTTGCAGCCAACGCATCATCGCTCATGTAGCCGTGAACAGTAAGCAGCTGTGGCGCATTCACGTTTAAAAACAGACAAGCAAGAAATGACATTACATCGTGGCAGCTTATTACATCGTACTTAGTAGATCTCAGTTTCAATTCCACCTTATCGGCCAGTGAATGCCTGGCTTTCTCATAAAATTTTATGAGCGAAGTGTCTTGGCATTCAGGATAATCAGGAAAAACCACATCTACACTGTGGCTCAAACGTTCTAGCATGACTTTTAATGCTCTTATGTGAGACGAAACACTGCCTGGAAATGGATACATCCATATCGAAGCGATGAGAATTTTCATAAAAAATACCCCCTTACCTATTAATATGATAGGGGGTATTTTTGTGTACTTTTTACTTTCTTTTATCTACATATGCAGAAAAATCATGACCATGAACAAGATAACCTCTGATGGCATTTTTTCCATACCTTATGTTTGCGATCTTGCTTATTATCTCTTCCTTTAACCGTGCCGCTGCATCTAAATTAGCTTTTTCTAATTCCAGTATCTCACTTAACAATTCTTTACGCCTGCCGTCATCATTCAAAACATAAATACCCTCGTTACAAGCGTTTATGATCTCCTGTTTTTTATTTGTAACATCAACAAGTTTTTGTATATCCTGCTCCTCTAGTGCCCTTTGCTGCTCCAATGTCAATCGGTACCATTCTTCCAAATCTACCTTTTGCATGGCTATCTCGCGCTATCCTTCCTGGCGATTTTCATAGCCTGCTGCCATGTATTTCGAAGGTCTCTTGCAAATTCCAATACCTCATCTATAATATTTACGTCTTTTTTTATATTGGCCTCTATAGTTTTGCGAATCATAAAGTCGTATATACTGGCTAAATTAGAGGCTATATCATAGCTTCTGTCCAGTGTAGCATTGAGCTCATTTAATATATCCTGTACCCTTATCAATTTCTCATGGGCTGTCTGCATATCCCGCGATAATATAGCCTCTTTCGCTTGATTTAAAAACCGTATAATTCCATCGTAAAGCATCAATGTAAGCTCTTCAGGCGAAGCGGTCATCACCGCATCAGTCCTGTATTGCTGGTACGGATTGTTAATCATCATTTACCACCTCCTAACTGCTGGGCAAGCCATGCACTTTGAGCATTCATCTGCTGCATAGCAGTTTCAAGCCGCGTAAACTGCTCATAATACCTATTTTCCATCTCTGTCAGGCGTGCCTGCATGTCGGATATCTGCTGATTGTATTGCTGTATCTGCTGAGATATGTAGCTGTTATCATAAAGCATATCACTGGTCCCTGCTTTGTCTTTAAGCTGTTTTATAGCAGAATCCAGATAGTCCTTGAGCTGTACGGCCAACCCACCTTGAGATTTTTGCGATTGGATTATTTTGCCGCTGGAATCTGTGGGAAATGGATTTGTAAAAAGCTTTATAACGGCATCCAGGTTGTTATTAATAGCATCTTTCAACTTAGCCTCATCTATGATGATCTTGCCCGTTTTATCAATCCAATAACTGGATGTACTTAGACCTATCTGGTACATAGTTCTATACGTAAATGAAGAATCACCTACAGTAGCAGACATTATTTTCCTCATATTTGCCATTATGCTGCCAAGCATATCATCGCCCTTTAGCAATCCGCTTTTTGCCTTCTCCGTCCACTGTTGCTGCTGGGTATCCGTAAGCTGCTGCTTCTGGTCATCTGTCAGCGGAAGATAATCGGGATACCTGGGCTCTGTATACTTCTTATAAATTGTATCTATTGTGTTGTTGTATTTATCTATAAAGTCTTTTATGGATTGATATATGGCATCGGTGTCCTTCTTTATGGTAACATCGGCACTACCTAATGCAAGGAGGTTATATGTAGTACCGTTTATCGTGACGGTATTAGTATGGGAAGTAAGGTTGGAAACAGTCAAATTTATTTGCTTGTTAGTATAGCTATAAGAAGCATCACTTCCAGACGCCGAAATCGTAGTGCTGCCATTGGATGATAGCTTTAAAGTACCACTCATAAATGTCGTTGAATTATTATCTGTTACTTCAATCTTTGCATTACCACCCATACCAGTAGTGGTGAGCACAAATCTCTTTAGCACAGCATCAAAAGAAGCCTTTACACCAAGGCTATTACCACTAGCATCTTTGGCGCTATTTATCTTGTTTATAATATCATTTAAAGTCATACTTGTATCTACTTTATAAGAACCATTAGTATCTGTACCTGTTGAACTAAATGTTGCTAAATACTTAATTTGAGCTCCACTGCTGTCTTTTATGGGATTCCCATTGGCATCTACCTGATATACAGTTATAGTAAAATCTACTGAAGTAATACCTTGTTCAGATAACTTTTTTGTCGGGTCTATCGTAACATCTGACGTGCTCACCAGACTTGCAGGTTTAGCCAAATTATTTACTGTAATAGTATAACTACCTTCCACAGCCGATGCCCCTGGTGTTGCTGAAACTGCACCCGCATTGCCGTTAGTGCTTCCAGGTGTCGCCGTTACATCAGCTTTATACTTCAAATAAGTCCCCTGAAGCGTCATATTGAAGGTCAGGTCCCTCAATGCGCTTATGGCAGTATTTATACTCCTGTAGTCATCTCTCTGCCACTCCAGTATCTGTTTTTTCTGTTCCAGCTTGTCCAAAGGTATGCGCTGAACCTGCATCAGCTGCTTTACTATGGAATCTATATCAAGACCTGTTGCAAGGCCAGTTATCCTGAGCGTGTTTATAGGGCTTATCACGTTATCATCCCCTTTATACCTTTTTGTCCACAAATAATCCCGCTAATTCCCACAGACTTGCTATCATATCCAGATACTTCTCTGGTGGATATTCTTTCACTACCTCGTTGGTCTCGCTATTGATAAACCTTATAACTATATCTTTGGTCTTTTCATGAACAGAAAGTTCTAATCTTATATTGAGATCCTTAATCTTTTTATTGGCATCCTCAACCGCTTTAATTAACGCACTCTTTTTGACTTCATCAACATCCTTCTCAGAACTGTTTTGCAAGTCGCTACCTTCTTTTTTAAGGCGTACTTCCCTATCCGTCTCTCCCTTGACCGGCTTTATAGCAGGAACATTGTTTACGGCTGGTATTACATTCACCCATAATACCTCCTATCTTATAAATTCTACCAGTGTCGGCATTATTATCTTTGAACCCAGCATAAGAGATGCTATATACACGTTTTGATCGTTGGCTAGCTTCATAGATATTTCAGCAATATCCACATCCTGAGTTTTTGACAAAAGATCGGTATAATTCAGGTTGTCGTCCTGCAATCTATCCAATATAAGCTGCATCCTGTTTTGCCGCGCACCTATGTCAGCTCTTACAGCCAGAACATTATTCAAATGATCGTCGATTTTGCCCAGCATTGAAGATACCGCCTGAGTATCACCCTTGTTGAGGGCATCTATCAAATTATCTAAATCAGTAAAAATATCATTTTTGCCGTTAGCACTGTCCCTGGTCCCAAACACCTGATATGCCTCTACATTGACAGGTATGCTTATGCCCTGTCCAACCTCAAATTCAATCTCCTGGGGCGTCACGCCGCCGTTAATCCCTCTGTACGTAATTGTGCCATCAGACGGCTGCACTGTCAAAGGCGGATTTTGGGTATTGTATCCCCCAAATATATACCTTCCTGCATATGTGGTATTGCCTATTTTGACCATGTCATCTCTTATCTGCTGTATCTCCTGCGCTATACTAAAAGAGTCCTCTTTGCTCAACGTTCCATTAGAACCCTGTACAGCCAGCTCCCTCACCCTCTGCAAATCCTTTGTCAGCTGATTTAAAGCCGTATCAGTAAGGTCCAGCCATGACACGCCATCCTGTGCATTTTTAGTATATTGTTGGTTGTCGTGAAGTATACTCTTTAAAATTAGCGCCCTGGAAACAGCTATGGGATCATCCGAAGGAGCCTTGAACTTAACTCCAGAAGACATCTGTTTCTGTGTCTGCATCATGCGGTTTAAATTGTTGTTCAAATCCATTAGCATATTGTCTATCATCATGTTATTTGTCACTCTCAACTGCTATCACCTCCCGACAACACCGGTGTTGTTTATAAGTACATCCAGCATCTGATCAATAGCCGTAATCATCCTGGCAGCTGCTTCGTAAGAATGCTGGAACCTGATCATATTGGTCATCTCTTCGTCCAGGGATACCCCCGATACCTGCTTCCTTAACATATCCACCTGTTTGGTAAGCGCCGCCTGGTTTTCCGCCATTCTCTTAGCTTGCTGGCTGTCCACCCCAAGACCTGATATGAGTGAATTTATATAATCATCTAATGTGCCTTTATTCTGGTCATCCAGGTTGAAGACCGTTGGATCATGCCTTAAATTTATGAGGTCTATTACATTCCTGTTATCCCCTGTGTCTACTGGCAAATTGGGACCATCTTTCTTCGCCGCCGCTATCTTGTTAAGCCCATTGGAAGCATTCAGAATATCGTCAGATACAGCAAACACCTTGGCATAGCCCCTATGGGATGTGTCGGTATATAAAGTTGCATCGATCTTAAAGAAATCCACACCCGATGATCCATCCAGCCCATATCCATTTGTATGTATCTCGTTAAATTTCGTTGCAAAGGTATAAGCAAATTCATCTAACTTATTCTTGTAATAAGGGATGCCCTGTTTATCATCATAGGCCATATCGTACATGCCTTTCAATGTACCGCTCTCCACATCAACGCCCTGGCCGTCCACAGACCACTTGAATACCTCACCGAGGCTGGTGCCATCCGGTTTGTAAAATATCTCATATGAACTAATATGGTCTACCAGCGGCCTTCCTCCTATATCTACCCTGTAATGACCACCAGCAGTCTCATAAGCTTTTATATTGACGAGCTTTGACAGCTGGTCAACTATATAATCCCGCTTGTCCCTTAAGTCATTGGCTCTATCTCCCATTTGCTCAAATTTATAGATCTGTTCGTTTAACTCTCTGATCTGTTTAGCATAAGTGTTTATCTGATCCACCGTAGACTGGATCTGGCTCTTAAGCTGATTTTGTTGATCTTCCAGCTGGCTATACATGTGGTTTATAGTATCTGTAAGTGCCACAGCCCTTTGCCTTACCAGAGCCCTAGCATCGAGACTTTCAGGGTTCTTGCTCAGCTCTTGCAATGAATCGAAAAACTGCCCTATCACAGTCTTTATACCCGTATCGCTGGGTTCATTAAATATGTACTCCACCGCTGAAAGTACATCGCTTCTGGCCTGCCACTCCCCTTGAGCTTTATTCTCGTTTCTGTACTGGACGTCCAGAAACATGTCCCTAACCCTGGTTATATCCTGAATGCTGACACCTGCTCCAATCTGCCCAGAACCGTAAGCCGTATTTATATTAAAATACGCCTGCGGAGCATTGGCTTCCAGCACTACCTGTTGTCTCGAATATCCGGGTGTATTGGCGTTTGCCACATTATGACCTGTCACGTCCAATGCTTTTTGACTTGCAAAAAGCCCTGTCTTTGCAATTTCAAACCCATAAAAGAGTGAACTCATATCACACCTTCCTATCAAATAAACTTATCGCGTTTTCACTTGAATGTTCTCTTTTATATATGCCATTATCCTGGATCATTGCTGATTTAATGGCATTGATAGATCTGTCTATATATTCCAATGCCTGCTTTACTAACTTTCCATTGAGGCTATTTTGCTGGCTTACATCATTTATCACATCTTTAAGCCTCGCCTGAAGCTCTAAAAGTTCACCGCCCCGAATTCCTATAGACGCTATCTTTGTCAACGATACATCACCATTTAAATTGCCCTTCTGGCAAATCTCAAAAACAATATCGTTCCTCGCCCTTTCCAGTTCACCCAGCGAAGTTATAATGGCATCTTCCCGTCTGAGTATTTCTTGCAATTTTTCCATATCACCTGCTACTATAACAGCCGTCTGCTTTTTTTGTAATTCATAAAGTTCTTTATAAGTAGACAGTATCACTGAGAGAATTCTTATCAGCTCATCAATCAGTTTTTCCATGGTATCATGCCTTCCTATCGATTATATTGCCTGCTATCTGCTTAGCATCTATTACATATTTCCCGGCATTTATTGACTGCTTTAGTTTTTCTACCACATCACATCTTACATCAGGTAACTCTTTCATCCTTGCCACGGCTTTGTGAATGAGCTGACCCTCTTCAGATATGATTATGCTGTCTTTCTGTTCTTCCGCATTCCTGGCTATAGCTTTATCCTTTTTTACCTGAGCGTTATAACTTGCTAACACCCTCTGGGTGCTGTAATTTTCTATCCTCACCTATACCACCTCATTTTCTATACCTATATAGCATATCGTCATTTAAACAAATTTGTTTAGTGTCAATCGGAATTTCTCCTGTTTTTTATCCTATCTTCTATATAAAGCCTCTCATTATCCTTTGTGCTTTTCAAACGAGTTTCTAAACCTTTTCTCAAACCCTTGCTTATTTCAGCTATGCATGTCTCACAATATCTCCCCGTTCGTATGGGTTTTCCGCAGCGTTCGCATCTTAATAAAATGCTATCTTGCTCTGACGTAAGTTCTAATCTACCTTCCTTTAAATACCGCAATACCTTATCGGGCGATACTTGTGTAGCTTCCGATACTTCCATCACTGACGCCCCAGGATTTTCATATAGATAATCCTTTACCTTTGCAAAATCCTCCTCATCTAACTTCTGGCATTCCGGACAATAAGGACTTCCCCTATACAAAAACAGCTTCCCACACCTTGCACAATTCCTGAGTTCCATAGCAAAACACCTCCACTACGTATTTCTACCTGTCGCCAGGGTTAAAACGTAAACCTTATGTGCTCCTCCTGCTTTTAAAATAGAAGAAGCAGCATCAGCCGTAGCACCTGTCGTCAAAATATCGTCAATTAAAAGTACATTATCACAACAAATTTTTTCTCCACCTTTTATACAAAATGCTCCTTTCATGTTGTCAAACCTTTCAAGCTTATCTAATTTAGCTTGAACACTGGTGTGTTTTATCCTGACAAGATCCTCTCTCAAAGGCAACCTTGAAATCCTGCTTACTACTCTCGCCAGCAGATATGCCTGATTATATCCCCTCTGCGCAAGTCTCTCGGGATGCATTGGCACAGGAATTATCACATCTACATCAGGATTCCACGATTTAAGCACGTCCACCATCATTTTCCCAAAGGGTTCAGCCATGTCCAGTTTACCCTTGTATTTAAATAGATACACCATGTCGTGAAGACGCTCGTTATAAACCAACGCGCTGCGGGCTTTATCAAAGCTCCTCCCGCCGATGCAATCAGGGCACACGTCTCCCTCATAGTTGTCACCAAGAGGTTTCCCACAAACCATGCAAATCCTGTCTTTTATAAATTCCATTTCCTCAAGGCAGCTTTTGCAAAGGCCATATTTAAAAACCTTGTTGCCACATAATGGGCATCTTCTAACAGGGTAGATTATATCCATAAAGTTCATATCACGTACCCCTTTTTTATAGCCACTCTATTCATATGCTCAATCATCTCTATAGCTGTGCTCATTTCCTCGGTAATAGTCCTGGAAACAAACAACACATCCCCTGTACTACAGCTTTCAGTTCTGCCAACCCTACCTGCCATCTGCACAAGAGTTCTTTCATCAAACACATTATTATAATCGGCAAATAAGACAATAACCTGCACCCCTTCTACTGTAATGCCCCTTTCCATGACAGTAGTGGCCACAATCACAGGTAGCTGCCCGTTGTAGAATCTTTTGCGCTTTACATCCCTTTTTGGGTCTTTTGAATAGACATAATCAGCATCAATTCCCATATTTTTGATAATCTCTGCAATTTTTATAGACAAGTTAACAGTGGGAACAAATACAATCACCCTTTTATTTAATTTTACACACTTTTCTAAGAAACTACAAATACTTTTGGGCAATGCCGACATATTTTCATCAATATTAGCCTTTAAAATGGTGGGTACAGGCAATGGGTGCCCATGATGTCTCGCGGGTATTAAAATGCCCTTTATTTTACCTCTTTTATACGCTCTATATAATCCTACGGGAGGTGTAGCCGTCATATATAAAAGCTTCCCGTCTCTCTTCATAGAGCGCCTTACAGCCATCTCCAGCATATCGTTTCCATCATAGGGAAATGCGTCCACCTCATCCAATATCACCAGATCAAACTCCTCGTAATACCTCATCACCTGATGAGTAGTCGCTATAGTAAAATCTGACGAAGTCTTTTCGCTGCCTCCATATAAAACCGCAATCTTTTCGTCAGGAAAAGCCTTTTTAAATCTCTGTGAAAGCTCTATAACCACGTCTCTCCTTGGAACCGCGTATAAGACCTTATTACCCCATGATAGCGCTTCCCTTATGCCGTCAAAGGTGACCTCTGTCTTGCCAGCTCCACATGCAGCCCATACTAAAGCTTCTCTATCTGTTCCCTCTATGAACCTTCGCACTTCCTCAGAAGCGCTTATCTGAGCAGGTGTCAACCTTACAGGCATATCAAGTTTTACCTCACGATAAACGCCGCTGCCGTTTCTCCCAGGACACAGGATATAAGGCTGACAAAAAAGGGTTCTACCCATTATCAGGCACTCTTCACAATACACGCATTCATTTCCACATCTCTGGCACGAATACTTAAACACTTCATGAGATCCACAGCGCTGACACGTATACCCATCTGAACACATCCTTATAGAGGGTATTATATCCAGCTCTCCCTTGAGATGAAGCACCTGCAGATTATCGCAAAGGGTTTTTTCATCGTAGGGCAAACGGGATTTAATCTCATCTAAAAGCAATGCTTTTCCTTTAACAACACCCAAAATCTCACCTTGAATACCTTCATCAATCCAGTATCCGCTGCCACTTACATCAATACAGGATATCTTAAGCTCTTCAACGCGTCTTTTTATTCTCATAGCCCTGTCGCGAACTTCTTGTCTTACAGCCTTCTTTAAAAAACGCAACACAAAGCCTGGTTTGCTGCAAATTTCACGCAGCAAATAATCAGCATAGCCTATAGGCATGTAAGGTGAGATCCGCTCAACGGTAAATTTACCGGAATAAAAAGCTTCGTCCACGCGAATATCGTGGGTATATCTGTACTCAACAGTATCGCCATCATACGCGGCATAAATAGCATACTTCACCTTCTCTCCACCACCAAAATGCCTTTTTTAAGCCTATGACAAAGACCTGAATACCGGGATGCGATCATATCGTTATCCACCATTTCCTTTATATACCTTTCCTGTCCCACAAGTACCACCAGCTTTTTGGCCCTGGTCACAGCTGTGTAGAGAAGGTTTCTCGTCAAAAGGACCTTTGGCCCCCATGTAACAGGTATGATGACGGCAGGAAATTCGCTGCCCTGGCTTTTGTGGATGGTAATAGCATATGCCAGCATCAAATCCTCTAACATATAAAAGTCAAAGTGCACCCTGCGCTCATCGTCAAAAATCACAGTAAGATATTGCCCATCTAAATCTATCTGCTCAACATAACCTATATCTCCGTTGTACACACCTGTACCTTTTTCTCCATTGGGTTTTTCCCATTCTATATCGTAGTTATTTCTTATCTGCATGACTTTATCCCCAACAGCGAAATCCATATCCTTTCGATACCTGCTATTAGGATTTAAAGCTTTTTGAAGCTGCGCATTCAGATTAAAAACACTTACAACGCCTTTTTTCATAGGACACAGTACCTGTATATCCTTTAAAGGGTCAAATCCATAGGCCCTGGGCAACCTATTTTTCACTAAATCTATTATCTCGTCAAGTACTTCCTGTTGCGTAGACCTCTTTATAAAGAAAAAGTCGTTATCTCTATCATTAAAAATAGGCATATAGCCGCGATTTATCCTGTGAGCATTTACTACAATAAGGCTCTGCTGGGCCTGGCGAAAAATTTCTTCAAGCCTTATAACAGGTATAATACCACAGTTTATCATATCCCTTAATACATCGCCAGCGCCCACCGATGGCAGCTGATCTGCATCTCCTACAAGTATCAATCTGGTCCCAGGTTTAACCGCTTTTAAAAGGTTATTCATAAGGAGTATGTCGACCATGGACATTTCATCGATTATTATCACGTCAAAATCCAGTTGATCGCTCTCATTTTTATGAAAAAAACCTCCTGAGATGATATCATCCTCGTCATCATCTTTTTTACCATATTCAAGCAGCCTGTGAATGGTTTTTGCCTCTTTCCCTGTGGCTTCGGTCATGCGTTTAGCAGCTCTACCTGTAGGAGCTGCTAAAGCCACCTTTTTGTTAAATCCCTCGTATATTCGTATTATATAATTGATGATTGTGGTTTTACCTGTACCAGGCCCTCCCGTTATAATCAAGACACCGTTTTTAAATGACTGGATAACCGCTTCCTTCTGCTGATTTGAGAGATGTATACCTGTCTCTGAAGCCACTTTATCCAATGTTTTGCCAAAATCTACGGGCAATTCCTCGACCTCGGTCACGGCCATTTCAAAAAGCTTTTTGCTGACATTGACTTCTGCCTGATAAAAAGGTGCATAGTAAATAACCGCCTTGCCGTCTATAGTATCAAAGGTCACCTGTCCTTGTCTGAATAGATCTGTCAGCGCTTCGCCTAAGCGCTCTTCGGTTACGGGAATATACTGGTTGACCAGCTCGCGTAGCACATCCTCAGGCAAATACGTATGACCGTTTACACATGACTGCATGAGGACATACCGGGCACAGGATGCCACCCTGTTGACATCATCCTGTGCGATACCCAGGCTGAGCCCTATCCGGTCTACCCTGGTAAAACCCAGCCCTGGTATATCTATACACAATCGATACGGATTTTGCTTTATTATATTTAAGCTGTCCTGGCCATAGGTCTTGTATATCTTAACCGCAAAATTCGGGCTTATATCGTATTGATACAGGAATTCGTAAAGCCTCATGATCTCCCTTTGTTCAGTTAAAGCCCTGGATATATCCTTAATCCTGGATTCGCCTATACCCTTTATCTCCAACAGTTTTTCGGGGTGCTCTGTTATGATATCAATAGTATCCTCTTTGAATTTTTCCACAATTTTTTCTGCCAATGATTTACCTATTCCTGGTATAAGCCCTGAAGATAGATATCTAATAAGACCGGATCTGGTCTTGGATACCGCTGTTTTATACCTGTACACCCTTAGCTGTTGCCCATAATCGGGATGAACAGTCCATTCGCCTTCTACTGTTATCTCTGAACCCTCACTTATCATGGGCATAGTCCCAACACATACCACTTCACCATCTTCGCACGAAAGTTCCAGGACGGTGTAACCATTAGATTTATTGTGAAAGATCACCTCATTTACCAAGCCATTCAACTCAACCATTTTTATCACCCGTCTGTTTTCTCCAATGACATTATACCATTTACTTTATAACTAATACAATCAAATAAAATCAGATAAATTAAAAAGAAGGCCTTCATAGCCTTCTTTTTTTTTGGTACACTTTATTTCATCAAGCTTTTGACGCGGTGTTTAAAGTCCTCTATGGCATCTGGCCCCTCGATTACACCAAATTCTATGTCTACTACGTACTCTTCCTGGGGTTTCAAGACCTTCAAATGTCCATTATTATGTGCAGCTAATCGCCCCTCAGGTATATTTACTCCCGGCTCCAGACCCAACGTATAATCCTGCTCGCCCATCATTTTCCATTGAGTAAAGCACGGCAGCTGGTTCTTATTTATGCGAAAATAAACGCCCATGGATAGCTTCTCATTTATGACGCCATATAATGTATTTCCATCAGCATCGGATGCCAGATCGTGAAAAAACACCTGTTCTCTATAACCATGGGTAGGATCCTGCATCCTTTCCCAATCATCTATCCCTTTTTTTGCCTCTTCATCCCTCGCCACCACATTCCTGGAAGGAACTATAAATAGCGAATGTCTGCTTACCACCGGATATCCCAGGTTCATGTGGTATAAAAGCATAAAAGGTGTGTCATCAAAGCCTTCATTTGTTATGACGTCGTGGATTTTAATGACGCTTTGCCCTAGGCGGGACACTATGGTCCGCTTCAGCGTTAAATTTTCTCCAAAAAGCCTTGATTCTTTCACAGTGCCCTGCATCATCAGCTCATATTCATCCCCAACCCAGGAGCACTGATACCCCACCTGATATGCCGGCGTATTGGAAATACGACCATGCATCCTGTGCATCTCCCCATCCACTTCACACTGGGGACCCGCATTCATAAGCCCACAAGTGGTCAAAAGGCCACCAAAGAAGTTTCTAAGAAATCCCGTGCTCTCTGATGCATAATATTGAGATGAGACTATACCAGTCTTACTAATAAAACTTAAAGGCACTCCCTTGTAGCTTGCATCTGCTATATCCATACCCCTGTTGGGGAGTACCGTATAAACAAGGCCGCTTCCGGTTTTGACATCAAAGATATCTGTTCCTGTGGCTCGACCCTCAGATATGATGCAGCGCCTTATGTCAGCTATTTGGGACATGTCGCCAAAGTACTTTTTCAATTCTTGCGCGCTGAGCTCTTCTCCAAAAATTTTCATCAATACACCCCCTTTAATAAGGAAAAACTGGGCTGTTAAGCCCAGTACATGCCGCCTTTTGCCTCAAAAGGTATGACCTCTTTTAAGAACGCCACTGCTTTCTTGAAACCTTCTTCAGAAGTAAACAGGCTGTCTTCGTGTTCTATGCTCAATACATCGTCATACCCTACCATTCTCAGATTGCTTACGATATCCTTCCAGACCTGATAATCATGGCCATAGCCTACAGATCTGAATATCCACGCCCTATTTATTTCATCGCTATAGTGTTTTGTATCGAGAACGCCAATCCTAGCTGTGTTGATAGGATCTATCTTGGTGTCTTTTGCGTGGAAGAAATAGATAGCATCGCCCAGATACCTGATAGCTGCCACAGGATCTATGCCCTGCCAGAAGAGATGGCTGGGATCAAAGTTGGCACCGATAGTCGGTCCCACAGCCTTTCTTAATTTGAGCAGCGTTTCAGGGTTGTATACGCAAAATCCAGGGTGCATCTCCAGTGCAATCCTCTTAACACCGTGCTCATTGGCAAATTTGACCGCCTCTTGCCAGTACGGAATCAATACCTCATTCCACTGATAATCCAATACCTTCAGAAAATCTTCCGGCCATGGACATGTGACCCAGTTGGGATACTGAGAAGTAGGTGAATCTCCAGGGCAACCCGAGAACGTAATGACCCTGTCAACTCCCAGTTTTTCTGCCAGAAGCACCGTATTTCTGAAATCTTCATCGAATTTTTTAGCAATCTCTTTGTTGGGGTGCACCGGATTGCCATGGGTGCTCAATGCGCTTATCTCTACCCCTCTGTCATCAAAAGCCTTTTTAAATTTCTTTATGCTCTCTGGATCTTTGAGCAATTCTGCGGGATTGCAATGAGCCTTGCCGGGGTATCCGCCCGCTCCAACTTCTACCACATTCACGCCCAACTCCACGATGTGGTCCAGGGCATCTTCCAGCTTCCTATCCTGAAATAAAACCATAAACACACCTAACTTCATAGAAATCCCCTTTCTGTATGTATCATAACAAATCTATTATATTTATGACCTTATATTTTTATTCTACACAGAATCAGAAATTCCTCCTTTATTTTCACTATTCTTAAATCTCTTATACGCATACCACGATGCATAAAGCAGGAGCGCCAATAAGGGTAACGATGCGTATGCCAATACATTCCCTTTAAACACCTCAAAAATCCAGTATCGCAGCGGATTGCCTCCATCTGTAAAACTGCTCATAAGGCCACTATAACCTTTCTGCCCTGCAACCTTGTAGAGATGCATAAGGCTTGTAAAAAAAGCAGCCATTCTCGATGAAATGACAAGATCTATGATGACAATAGGTATGCCAATGATCAACGCCCTAATCACATTGCTGTTAGTAGCCAGAATCACCATGGATATTGTAGTCATAAGATTGGTTAAATCTGCCAGTGGTATTATCCTGTTACCCGGTATAACAAAAGCCAGCGCAATGGATAAGGGCATGAGCAACAATCCTGTCACAAGAACAGATGTATTCCCCAAAAGAAGGGCAGGATCCACGCTCAAATACAACTTATCCCTGCCTGGAAACCTCCTCTCCATAAATCGCTTTATGCCCTCAGATATGGGAGTAAGCCCTCTCACAAGTATTTCCGCCATAGCAGGCAAAAGCACCATAACTGCTGCCAGACTCACTCCCAACTGAAGAATACCTTTTACATCGTATCCAGCCAAAATACCCAAAAAATCGCCTATGACAAAGCCTATGATCACAGGTTCACCCAATACCCCAAATCGCTTTTTAATTGTATCAGGATTAGCATGGAGATCTCTGATATATGGTATCCTTTCGATTACGGCATTTCCTATAACGCCAATCGGGAAAAACGTGATGGCAGATACCGTAGGCACTGATATTCCTTTAAATCCAAAACGTTTTTCAATAAAAGGCGCCGTCCAATCTGCCAGCTTTAGCGTTATTATTGCAATGACAGCGGTAGCAAGCACAGCCATGTAAAAATTACCTGTGGCCTTTTTCACCATAACACCTAATAACACGAAATGCCAGTAGTTCCATATGTCTACGTCTATAGTCCTGGTCATATTCATCGAAATCATGATCGCATTGATTAAAAGCACCATAGGTATGGCAACCACACCTATATCAGAAGCCCACGCCATAGCAGCCAGAGAAGGCCAACCTACATCCAGCACCGGATAATTCAATCCCGTGTGACTTATAAGGCTGCCTATGGCAGGTCCCACATTAGATACAAGGAAATCTATTACAATAAAGATACCCGCAAGCCCTACGCCCAGGGTAAGAGATGACATCAAAGCCTGACCCGGTTTTATAGATATCATCAATGCGATGATAAATATGACAATAGGAAGCATTACGTATGCCTTAAAGCTGAGTATATATGACAGTGCGGCCATCCAAAATCCTCCCTCAACCATGTCTTCTAGCTCTCATTTTATCATATTAGTATCTATATTGCTACAAAAATTAATCTCGTATAGTCTTCTTTAAACCCAGCAGCCTCGCTCCTAATCGCCAAACATCCACATTTGAGTTATAAAACATCTGTTTTACTCCTGGCACCGATAATAATCTTATAATCTTGTCAAATCCCCTATCGTCTAGCTTATCTATGTAATTTCTAAAAGTTGTTAAATCGGCAATCTGGTTTACAAGAGGCTTTAACATATCTTCGTAATCCTTTTTCTGAACCATAGCTCTTGCCGCATATATACCGCTTAAAAGTGACGTAATCGTTCCAAAACACAAAAGAGGGTTTAAAAGCCCCGCTGCATTGCCCACAAAGTACATGTTATCAATTATATGAGATGTACAGTACCCAACCGCCAAATCTTGCTCAAAAGTCTCAACTATAGGATTATCAAGTTTAATAGTTTTTAAAAAAAGATCCCAGTGTTCATCTATATCGCCTTGGCTTATATGGGGTACCACCAATCCCAATGTCGCCCTCTTATTATCAAAAGGTATCATATAACCATAACCTGAACCGGCAAATCGGGTATTAAACCACATGTGCATGGCTTGAGGATTAAAATCCCCCAATATTACAGCTCCTTTGATAAAGGTGTGCATCGTCATCCGCCATATGCCTATATCGCTGCTTATGAGATGGTTTCCCGATGCCACAACCACATAGTCGTATTCCTTGCTTAAAACCCTATAATCTGCGTGGATATTAAAATTAATCTTAGACTTAACCAAACGCCTCAACTGATTCTCAATAGAATTTTCATCCTGTCCTTTCAAAAATGTATACCCTAATCCTTCACCCCTGACTACAGTTTTTCGCCCCGGGCCATACACAGTTATTTCGTTGACGTTATTCAGAGGAAAAAGGGTTATATCATAGTTATCCTCAATATATCTAAACAGGTCACGTATCGGTCTGGTAAATATCCCTAGTATGACCCCAGAATGTTGATGAAAATCTCCTACTGTAAAACGCCTCTCAAATATCACGGGATTTATCCCAAGCCTCTCTAGCTCATGGGCACATGCAAGCCCCGATATACCAGCACCAACAATCGCCACTCTCACTATACCACCAGCTCCTTCACCTTAAAGGCTTTTCACCCCAAAACCTGTTGTATGCATTATCGACAAGCCAGGAAGCATACCTGACCACATTTAGACCTGTATTGTAAATGATCTTGTTAAAGCCTGGAAAACCCAATAACCCGACGATGAAATCAAAGCCTCTATTCGTCAATGCATCCAGGGCCTTTCTAAAAGTCAGCATCTTCATAAATTCTTCATGGATATATTTAATCTCTTGCTCGTAATCTTTCGCTTCTACTATGCATTTAGCTGCAATACTACCCGATAGCAAGGCATGAAATTGGCCAAATCCAAGAAACGGTTCCAAAATCCCTCCGGCATTGCCTACAAAATAGACGTTTTCTACTGTATGGGGATAGACATTTCCGGACTTATGTTGAATAACAAATTCCTCCACTCTTTCATTTGTTATATTCTCTATTTTCAAAAATGTCTGCCAGTTGGTTTCTAACTCGTCTTTTTTAATGTAAGGAACCATTAAAGCCAGTAAGGCCCTTCTGGAATCATATGGTGCTAAGTACGCATATCCCGATTTTGCATAAACAATATTTATCCACATCATCAGTACATTGGGATCAAACTCTCCTAATATCACAGCCCCTTTAAGCCACGTTTCCATGAGATCCTGCCAGCAGCCGTATAATTTCGTAAATTGATTGCTTCCAGTGGCTACCACCACATAATCAAATTCCCTTTTTAGAGGCTCAAGGTCATCGATCTTCGTATTAAAATTTATGTTGGATTTTATAAGTTTAAACAAGTTACTCTCCAGAGAACCCTCTTCAGGTCCTCTCACAAAAAAGTACCCAAGGTTATTGCCGCGTATAATACTTTTCTTAGTAGGTCCATTCATGATGATCTTATTTATAACAGCTGTCGGCTGTATCGGTATATCGTATTTATATTTTTCATATCTTAGAGGATCCTTTATAGATCTCGTGAATACCTGTAAAATCGCGGCAACATGATTATATCCACCGCCCACAGCAGATTGAGCTTCAAATATGATGGGATCAATTCCGTAGCTCTCCAACTGGTACGCACACGCAAGACCTGATATACCTGCCCCTACGATCGCCACTTTCATAACCATCACCATCTCTTCGACTTTAAAATTCTTATGTAAATATAAACCAGTGCTCCTATGCCTATCAAATAAACTACCAAAAGATACATTTGCTATTACCTCATCCTTTTGACAAAATTTTCTCCAAACCACGAAATATCAATTAGCGCCATTATATCAATCCAAAAGCTGTAGAGCGAATTCCAGTGTCGGTATTCCAGATAGCCGAATACCCACATGACACGCTCAAAAAGCATGAAAAACCCAACCCATATAAATATATTTAAAAGCCTCGCCCATCTATTTTTCGGGAGATGTTGTACCATCAGTGTGCCCATAGTAAAAACCGGCCCCAATGTAAAAAAAATCGACCCGGCTCCCGATATGCACAGGATGCTTTCTTTTATAGCATATAGGTTTAAACCTATAAAAATCTTATCTACCATGATCTGTATTATGGATGCCCATATGCCTCCTATTACATTCGGCCATAATCTTTTCCAGTCTATACAAATCAGGAACAAAATCCAGCTCAAAACAAATGCGAGAACCCAGCCCATTACAACCCTTCTCTCGTTGAAAAAACCTTATTGATTTCAGTGGGCTTAGATTCCATCGCTTCTATTCGCTGCTGAAGCATCGATATGGCCTTCATTACTTCGTCTCTCAGCTTCGTCAAAAGTCCCCTTATATCAGGATTGGTTATCAATATCATTTGATCATTATAAAAGGTTTGAAGTTTTGTCATCTCTTTTACGAGGTCCTGCATCAAATCAAGCGTATCCAGTGACATATTGGTTTTAATCAGTGAAGGTATATTTATTGACTTTTTCTTTTGCTTTATATCATATATGTGATCATCTGCCATCTTGCTGCACTCGTTTAAAATCCCAGCTATCACAGGGTCACCGATTCGTCTGGCATACTTATTGCATTTATCCTTTAGCACCATTTCCTGTTCCTCGGCTTTATTCAAGCAGCTATACATAAGTTCCTGCGGCGTCAACTTTTGCATAAACAACTACCTCCATGCATTTATTTTCCCTTGACATAATATTTTTTATGCTGTAAAATGTAAAAAACGAACACCTCATCTTCCAGCAGTGAAGTAGAGGCGCGAAATACATCAGTAAGCCACGGAGCCCGGGAAGCGATGAACTGGCTGAAAGGGTATTTCGCCGAAGCGCAAGAGAAGCCCATCTCTTGTAGCTGGGCCTGTATCGAATAGGTACAGGACTGTCACCGGCACAACCGCCGGTGGAGAGCTATCTCGCGCATGGAAGGGAGGAAACTCCCTTAAATGCGCAATTATTTAAGGGAGTGAAGTAAGTGAGATTACATGGTACTATGAAGGTCAATTCTAAAAATCACCTGGAAATAGGTGGATGTGATGCTGTTCGATTAGCTAAAAAATTTGGAACTCCTCTATACGTTATCGATGAAGATCTTGTTCGCCAAACGTGCAAGAGATATTATGATTCTTTTATGAAAAAGAATAATGGGCTGGTTTTATACGCTTCCAAAGCCTTCATGAACATGGCTATGGTCCGTTTGATCGATGAAGAAGGATTAGGCCTAGATGTCGTTTCAGGAGGCGAAATATATACTGCTGTTCAGGCCGGATTCCCAATGAACAAGGTGTATTTTAACGGCAATAACAAGAGCCCAGAAGAGCTGGTATTTGCTCTCAAATCCGGTGTAGGACGTATTATAGTGGATAATTTTTATGAATTAGAAATTCTAAACCATATAGCAGGTACATTGGGTAAAAAAGCAGATATTCTCATAAGGATAACGCCGGGAATAGAAGCCCACACCCATGAATACATTATGACGGGGCAACTGGATTCAAAATTTGGATTTAACGTCCCCGATGGCCAGGCCATGAAAGCTATTGATATGGCGATAAAGATGCCGAATTTAAATTTAAAAGGTATCCACTGCCACATAGGCTCCCAGATCTTCGATATGCAATCGTATAAGCATGAAGTAGAAATAACCACAAGTTTTATAAGGCAGATAAAAGATGAAACAGGTTACGAAGCAGAAGAACTGGATCTAGGCGGTGGTTTTGGGGTATATTATACTGAAGAAGATGATCCAGCCACTATAGAAGACTACGCTGATATGGTGTTTAGCACTTTGAACAAAATGGTAAATAAACTTGATATAAAAATGCCGAAAGTAATTGTCGAACCTGGAAGGTCTATTATAGCCAATGCTGGCATAACCTTGTATACTGTCGGCGCCATCAAGGAGATACCAGGCATAAGAAAGTATATCTCGGTAGACGGCGGTATGACAGACAATCCGCGGCTGGCTTTATACGGTGCTAAGTATGAAGCCGTCATCGCCAACAAGGTCTTTGAAAAAAATAGCGAGGTCGTTTCCATCGCAGGTAAGTGTTGTGAATCTGGAGATATGTTGATCTGGGATATATGTCTTCCTCATATAGTCCCAGGAGATATCATCGCCGTATTGAGCACAGGAGCATACAATTATTCCATGGCCAGTAATTACAACCGGCTCACAAAACCCGCTGTGGTGTTGGTAAAAGATGGCCGTGCAGACATCATCGTAAAGCGCGAAACATATGAAGATCTGGTGAGAAATGATGTTATTCCTGCCAGGCTAAGCAAAAATAGCTACCAGGATATAAGTGAAGATGCCAGCGTCAGCGCTATATAATATGCATTACGTAAATTGGATAGAGAAAATAAAAGCCGGTTAAGAACCGGCTTTTATTTTCTCTATTCTTTTTCAGCCTCTTCTGGCTGCTCTTCTTCCTCAACTTCGCTGATTTCAGGAACTATTATAGATAAGACAATCTCCTCAGGGTCATCAAGAATCTTAACGGCTTCTGCCACAGAGAGATCAGACACTTTAACCACATCTCCAATCTCCATATTAGATACATCTACCGTAATACTCTCAGGTAGATCCTTAGCCTTACACCTCACAGACACTTCTCTCAACTGGTGCTGTACAATAGCACCTTTGCTCTCTATAAGACCTGTTCCTTCCACCACTATCGGGACCTCTGCCTCAATATCCTCTTCCATAGAAACTCGCTGGAAGTCAATATGTATTATCTTGTTATCCAGGATACCATACTGCACCTCTTTTATGATCCCAGGTATCACCTGGCCATCCAGTACCAGGTTTAAAATCGTGCTATGGCCGTGCTTTTTATATATCTCGTTGAACTTTGATGCATTAACGGCTATAGGTAAACTGTCCAAACCTTTCCCATAGACAACAGCAGGAATTAGATTTTTCTCCCTCAATTTGCGAGCAGCACTTTTCCCTGCTTCTCTTGTCTTTACCTCAAGATTGACAGTTTCCATATCAAAACATCTCCTTTCTGAACTCTTCTGAACTGCTTTTGCCATAAGCAACGATAGCTTTAATAGAACACCAAAGCGTAAATTCCTGAGGACATGCCTTACCCTGTTTTCAGTATATATCTTCCAGACGAGGATGTCAAGGGTTGCTCAGTTCGTCGATCACCATAACCAGAAAAGACGGAACCACAAATATAAACATGGTTGCAGCAGCTACAATACCCGCATCATTAAAAACCAGGGCAAAAAGCATACCCACTGTGCTACCCAAAAAGCCAGCGTAAACCGCTTTGTTGCGCTTAAATATATTTATGAGTATGTTTGTAGGTTTATAGAACAAAAACCCTAAAACCAAAATAAATGTTATCAGGACTTTTGTCCATATAGTATACCTTATAAGCTTTATATTCATTGATAACTTACGCTGGAATATCATAAGAAGTGGCATGATGCCCTCCTCTCTAACCAGCAAAGCAGTTCTCCCTATGTGAGACTGACCTCCTCTTAGCATGTCGTAAATAAACAAACCTATCATCATAATTAGCATAAATCCAAACAAATATACAAAATTTTTTTTGTTAAATTTGAAGTTAAACAACAACAGCATAGACGTACCATAAGCCATAAATGAGACAATAAACCCTCCTAATTTGGTGCCAAGGCTGGGGGCACTTATTATATAAATTAAAAATATGAATATGGCTGAAACAACGTATTTCATAAACGGTTTTTTATATCTATCTATAAGGGCTGTTAAACCTATAATACTGGACCCCATCAAAACCCCCATATACTCATTGCCAATGCCATAATATCTTGCTCCAATAATGGGATCATAACCCAATATCGAATTTTTCATCAATTTCTGCCCTGTCAGTATATCCATTGCTAAGAGTGCAGCAGTTATAATACAGAGGGTCATTATCACATCCATGTTATTTCTGGATAGTGTTAATGACAAAAAGACCATTGCAATAAGTACTGCCAATATAATGACAGCTTTGAAAAAAGCTGAATTTACATCAAAAACAGGGAGAATCAAAAAAACCAAAGGTACAGCCATATTAGCTAAAATCAGCGGCTTAATGTGTTTTGCATACTCATCCCTGAAAAACAGTGCCATAATAGCTAGAAACAAAACTACTATCTGAACAATAACATAGGTCTTTATAAAAAATGGCCGCTGAACATAAGTGGCGACAATCTTTTCGTTCATGTAGCTAAGATAATTCAATTTAGATTGCGCTGTATTAAACTGTACCTCACCGATATCGGGCGATTTCTGTATACTCGTCAGAGGTAATCCCATCATTGATTTAGGCACACTTATATCAAAAAAATGAAGCACAGTGGGGGCAATGTCTATGTTTTGCGCAATACCTAATCTTTTTGTGGAAAAGGATGTAATAAAACCACCCTTATAATCGTCTCCGACCACTAAAATAGGCGTCAAAAGGTGATTGCTGGCTATATCTTCTTTTGACGGATATGGTGTAACAATCATCAAAATGTCCTTTTTAAAATCCATCGACCTGGCAATTTTCCCTACAAAAGCATCGGCTTTCTTCAATGCTTGTTCTCTGTAATAAGTACCCAGATCAGGTGTTGTCATTGATGTAAAGTCATCAGCTCTGCTGGTATCTCCTAGCTCAATCACAAGCAAGCCGCCCTTTGAAGAATACTTCTGATATTCATCGTACAATTTATCATAATCGGTGCTCATAAGGTATGGTGCATTCATGTCATCCTTAGATAAGTTACCGGATACATCGCCCTTAACTTTGCCATTTTCATCCATTCCTATGAGCGAAACATATCTCCTATATGTATCTGGCAAATCAGCATTACCCAGCACAGCAACAGGTATTCCTTTATCTTTAAGAATCTGTCCTAATAAGCCCGGCACTACCTGGTGATCCTGCTTTGCAGAAACCTCTTTTAAACTATTGATGCTTAAATTTACCACATCGCCTTTTGAAGCATTGTTTCCTGTATATATATGGTAGAGTTCTCCCGCTCTTCCGAAATCGTACATCTCATTATAATTAAACGCATATCCTCCATTATAGTCGCTTTCTGCTCTGGATCCAGCGCCAATGCTCAAATAGGCAGAAGGTTCATGATAGTTTTTAGCCGTTCTCACATTGAGGAGGCCTAAGGCACCTGATTGTATAAGTTTTTTTATGTTGGGCAGCTCATACTTTACGTAATCTCTCAATCCCACTTTGTTCATAACTACGATAACAAACTTTGGCCTGCCATTAGCACTGGCAGCGTACGCTTTTGGGCTAAAAGTAGAAAATATCATCAAAAGAAGTGCTACTATTACTATAAAGGAATTTTTTCTCATATATATCTCTCCGTTTTTTATTTTTTATTATACCGTAAAAAAAAACAAAAATAAAGAGCCCTCATTTAAGGGCTCTCTACTGGATCCCGTCTGGCCGTTTTGCCCGTTTAAACCAACCCTACTCTCGTAGGGTGGGAGCCTGCCCTGTGCTTCTGAGGTCCTGTCAACGCAGGCTTCTCATCCACACAGGGACTCCGGCTCCCTATTATCAGCTGTGGGTTGTTAAACAGGGGCACCACGCACCCAACAGGATTTCGTTTTCTCTTCTCAGCTATAAGTATAATATTATTTCAGGTGTTTTTCAAGTACAAAATTATGCCAAAATCACAAATTCATCATAATGGCATTTTCTACGCCCTCTATGTTTTTTATCATAGACAAGGTTTCCCTGGATAATCCCCTATCTATGCCAAGCACCATTAAGGCCTTCCCATCTTTTGATGGGCTAACCCTCATCATGGAAATATTGACTTTTGAAACGCCTAAAAGTGTACCAATCTGACCTATGACACCGGGTTTGTCCACATTTTTAACCACCAGCATATACTCCGATGGTGCAAACTCTACCTCATAACCCATGAAGTTTACTATACGCAGTTCATTTTTACCAAACACTGTACCTGCAAACTCCAATGAGCGTTTAGCATTTTCAAAGCGCACTTTGACCAGATTCGTATAATCGCTCACTTCATTGCTGCTGCTTACAACCACATCAATGCCCCTGGACTTTGCAACATATTCAGCATTGACAAAATTTACCCGCTCATTTAAAACAGGATCCAGCAACCCTTTTAACACCGACATAGATATAAACTGCGAACGGCACTGCGCTACATCCCCGCTTAAGTTTATTTCGATCTTCTTTACCGGTTCTCTCTCCACCTGATAATAGATATTCCCTATCTTTTCTCCAAGGTTTAAAAATGGCTTCATTGCAAAAAGTTCTTCTTTATCCAGCTGAGGCATGTTCACAACATTAGGTGTAATTTCACCGTTTAGAGCCGCAATAACCGCTTTTGCTACCGAATAACCTACGTTGTACTGTGCCTCTACAGTAGATGCACCTAAATGAGGTGTTACAATTACATTGTCTAAATTCAACAGTGGATTATCAAAATCTTCATCCCGTTCCTTCTCGTAAGACGGTTCCTTTACAAAAACATCCAATGCGGCGGCTGCAACAATTCCCTCTTTTAACGCCTCATAAAGAGCTTCTTCGTCTATGAGTCCACCCCTGGCGCAGTTAACAATTCTAACGCCTTTTTTTACCTTTTTAAGTTCTTCCTTTCCTATCATTCCCATAGTTTCAGGAGTTCTCGGCGTATGAATAGTAATAAAATCTGATTGCCTAAGCAGGTCATCTAGATTTTCTACCTTTTCTGCCCCAAATTTAGTAAATCTCTCATCAGAAATATAAGGGTCATAGGCTATGACACGCATACCAAATGCCTTTAACCTTGTAGCCACCAGTGAACCTATCCTGCCAAGGCCGATGATACCTACGGTTTTGCCATAAAGCTCTACTCCGTTAAATCTATTTCTTCTAAAATCCTTTTGTTTGGCTGCATAATTAGCTTGAGGTAAATTCCTGGATATCGCGAGTATATGTGCAATAGTGAGCTCTGCTGCTGCTATAATATTTCCTTCAGGCGTGTTGACTACAATTATTCCCAGCCGTGTTGCAGCATCCAGATCTATATTATCAGTCCCATTTCCAGCTCTACCTACTACTTTTAACTTTTTCCCGGCCTTCATCAGTTCTTCCGAAACATTTGTTACGCTTCTGACAATAATAGCATCATACTCATCTATGATCTTTAACAATTCTTCATAAGGCACATCGTACTTTATATCCACTTCCGCATGTTCTTTTAGGTACTGAATACCTGCCTCGTCTATCCTCTCAGTCACAATTATCCTATATTCTCTATCCACGCAGCAACACCACCCTTTGTTTTTTATACTAATGTTTCATCTATAGTCTTTAAGCTAATGCCTTTCTCTATATTAAATCCCATCTCAACCATCGCCATCTCAATGGCTTCAAAGGCTCTTAAAAGAAATTCCTTATTTATATACCCCATGTGTCCAATTCTGAAGATTTTCCCCTTCAAATGCTGCTGACCACCTGTTAAAACCACTCCTTGTCGGTCCACCAAAGACAAAAAGCGAGATACATCAAATCCGTCAGGCGCTTTTACCGCGGTAATAAGTGGAGATGAATCGGATTTATCGGCGAACAACTCAAATCCTAAAGAATTCAATGCGGCTTGAGTCGCTGCAGCTATCTTTTGATGTCTTAAAAAGACATTCTCAAGTCCTTCTTCCATAATCATAGAAAGGGCTTCGTTTTGAGCTACAATCAGCGAAATAGCCGGCGTATAAGGTGTATCGGGAATAGATTTTTGAAGACCCTTCTTAGCAGCATTAAAATCCCAATAATAGCTTACAGGGTCGGTCTCTATCGACTTCCACGCTCTCTCACTTACAGAGATAAATGCAAGACCCGGAGGTGTCATAAGTGCTTTCTGAGACGCTGTTATCATTACATCAATATCATTAGCATCCACATCTACCGGCACACCGCCTGCTGAACTCACAGCATCTACAACTATGAGTATGTCTGAGTCAACCTCCCTGATACTTTTGCAAATAGATTTAATGTCGTTTATTACTCCTGTAGACGTCTCATTGTGTGTTATGAGAATCCCCTTATATTTACGTTCCTTGAGCCTGGCTACTACATCCTCAGGAGAAGCAGATCGTCCCCACTCATAGCTTAACATATCTACGTCAACGCCAAATCGCTTTGCTATCTGTGCAAAACGATCACCAAAAACTCCTATACTTACAGCTAATACCTTATCTGAAGGCCTGAACAAATTGGCTACTGCGGCTTCCATACCACCCGTACCCGATGCCGGGAAGGTAAGTACATAATTCTTAGTCCCAAAAATCTCTTGCAACTTTACGTTCATAGAATTAAAAATTTCACCAAAATCACGTGTCCTATGATGAATAGGCTGCCTCGCCATGGCTTTTAATACCCTTTCAGGCACCATCGTAGGCCCTGGCGTCATTAGCAATTTATTCGCCAAAAAACTCCCTCCTCGGTTAAAATGCAAGATGTAAAAATTATTATTGCACAGTGAAAAGCGGTATCATGTTGAATAGTTTGAATTAATGATAACTTATTTTCGAATTTTTTTCAATAGTGAACAAGATAAAATATTTTATTTCATAGTATAAATATCTTAAATAAGTATCAAGTTAAGCTTATATTCTTACTTTCATCGCACAATATTTCCTTTACCTTACCTTCTAAGAGAGTTTTTAATACAACTTTATGCCCCCATATATCTACAATATGCTTAAGGGTTTCGCAAGCATAATTAAGCTCCAGTTCTCTACCATCGTAGACGTGCTCCAGTGTCAATGTCCTGTCCTTATCAGACATTTCTACTACCCTTATATAAGGTATTGCTCCCATACCAGCGGTATCGCTCAAGGTATTCCTTATTTTTTCCCATCCCTTATCATCGGCCACCTCTGTTATCACGATGTCTTTACCCTCTCTTACATATTCAAATAAATTCAGATCGTGTATCAATTCATATGTCAAATACCTTCTCAAAAAAGATTGATCTCTGTCAAAGGACCTCACTTCAAAAACCTTATCCAAGCCGTATCTTTTTTCAATGTCCATATACATCTTAAAACCTATATAATATGGATTTATTGCCCCCTGTACGGGAGCTACCACCTGGTTATGCCTATCTAAAAACTCCATGTACAAATCCTGTGGCAGGTTCATGGAATTCAATATCTTGTAATGCCAGAAACTGGCCCAACCCTCATTCATTATCTTTGTCTCAATCTGGGGAATAAAATGCCGAGTTTCTTCTTCTACTATTTCCAGTATATCTCTCTGCCATTCTTCCAGTTCCCCGTATTCTCTCAAAAAATATAATAGGTCATCTTCAGGTTCCATTGGAACCCTCTTTAAATCCCGGGATTTTTCCATAGCTTTATTTCTCTTTTCACCTATAACCCTTGGTATCTGAAACCTTATAGCATGAGCAGCATTCAACAATTTTTCAACGCCTTCATAACCTATATTCGGATTGGCAATGTATCGCCTCACTCTATCAGCGTGGTTTTTAAACATCTCCAGGGTCATTTCAGCATCGGTGCCTTCTTTAAAAAGCCTGTTATTCTTAAAAAAATCGTTATGCGCATATACATGGGCCATTGTCAGTATCTGCAATAAAAGCGTATTTTCTTTCATTAAATACGCAATACATGGATTTGAATTGATCACCATTTCATAAGGAAGCCCTGTTAAATTGTAAGTGTAAAAAGTCTTCAGCCTTTCATAAGCCTTTCCAAAACTCCAATGGGGATACCTGGACGGCATACCTCCATAAGCCTCATATCCCAGCATGTTCTCGTAATTTACCAGTTCAAATTCCTGTGGATAAAAATCCAGACCCATATCCCGCGCTTTTCTTTCTATCATATCATCCCAGTATTCCAGCTCTTCTATAGAGTAATCCATTTATTCCACCTCCTGGTCGCACTCTAACATTTTTTTTAATGCCGGCCAGATATCCTCTTTTTTAGAAATCGTACATATTACAAAATTTTTATAATGTATCTCAGACCTGTACCTGTTTTTTATAGTGCTGGAATAAAATCCAGGCATGATTTCCCCATAACCGAACAAATTGCATACCTGACACAGCTTCTTGGCCAGTTCTACTGCCCTGTTGTCATCCTCATTCCAATTGTCGCCATCACTGCTGTGAAATGCGTAGATGTTCCAAAATTCAGGGTCGTACCTCTGTTGGATTACCTCCAGAGCCTTCTGGTAGCCACTGGATATATAAGTCCCACCCGCCTCGGCCTTATGAAAAAATTCCTCTTCATTTACCTCTTTAGCCACGGTAGAATGGGCTATAAATACTACCTCTACATTTAAATATTTCATCTTTACGAACTGATACAGCAAAAAATAGAATGATCTGGCTAGATACTTTTTGGTCTGATCCATAGAACCCGATGTATCCATAATGCATATGACCACCGCATTGGATTCGCGCCTTCTGTCTTCTTTCACCCTTTTATACCTTAAATCCTCTTCTTTGAAAGGAAATCTTCCTATGTGTTCTTCCTGCCCTTCCTCCTTTAATGCCCTTTTTGTCGCTTGTTTGCGCTTTATTTTCTCAATAACCGTGCGCTTTTTAGCGAGCCTCGGAGGAATGCCTTTTTTCTGATACCCCCGGCGTTTTATAGAGCGATCAGAGATGACCTCAGAGAATTTTTTCCTATCCAGATACGGTAAGTTTAAATCTTCAAATATGTAATTAACCAGTTCCTCTATGGTCACTTCCGTCTCGTAAATGTCTTCTCCGCTGCTGTCTCCTGCACCCGTACCGTAATTTCCCTCTTCAATGCTGCCAATCTTATCTCCCCTTTTCTCGTCACCTTTTCCAGAGCCAACACCAGGTGCATTGCTACCATATATGAACTGGTACTCCTTTAAGCTTCTTATGGGTATTTTGACTTTTTTATTTTTGCTCTGACCTATTATGCTTTCCTCTGATATTATATCTACAATATTTTTCTTTATAGATTCTTCCACAAGGCGCCTGTGCCTCTGTCGATCCTCAGCTGCCCTATCAGAATGAGATTCCTGATAATCCCTGAATACAGCCATGGCGTCAATCCCTCCAGAGATTATTGGCGGCATATTTTAATACCACGTCACAGCAGTGATCACAGTAACCATTTGCTTTCATTTCTTCTACCATCATACCGTATTTTTCGTCCTGTTCCTTATCCCTTACCCTGGCTTTAGTTATAATCCTGGTTAATTCTTTTACTGACGCCATAAGCTTTTTCTCTATAGCCTCTTTCAGGGGCTCGTAACACGTATAATCGATTTTTCCACCGCTTCTCATAAGGTAAAACATGTACGACGTCACATCCTGTCTAAAACCTTTGGCTGAACTTTCGGTTATTCCTATCTGTTCCTCTATAGACCGCATGAATTTTTCATCGGGTTCCAATTGCTCCCCTGTGGAGCGGTCCTTTATTTTTGTCCTGTTTACGTAAGCTTCTGCATGGTCCAGATAATTATTAAATAAGCTTTCCGCCTGCTCTTTAAAGCTGTGTATAAAGGCCCTTGTGATTTCCTTTTCCAATATTTTGTTATACTCCTTTTTCAGGGTATCCTGTAAAAAGCTCAAATACCTTTTTTTATCCTCATCGGATATATCCAGTTCCTTTACCGACTTAACAAGGCATTCCATGACGCTCAATGGGTTTATGCAATCGTATTCCGACTCTGATAAGGCTCTATCAATGGCTTTTATTATAAATCTCGTAGATATACCAAACATCCCCTCCCTGTTTCCAGCCTCCTCTCTGAGCTCTAGGATATCTATCTTTTTAGTCATACCTTTCTCTAAAATTTCTTCGCCATTATAAATTTTCAATTTTGTGAGGGGATCCACTTTAGAAGAGGGTACAAGCCTTGTTAAAATCGCGAACATGGAGGCGATTTCCACCGTATGTGGAGCGATATGGGCTTTGAACCTGCTCTGCTTCAATATCTTCTCGTATATCTTTATTTCCTCATTGAGTTCCAGGCAGTACGGAACTTCAATCTTGACAATCCTATCCAAAATAGCTTCGTTGGTGTGATCTGATTTAAATTTGTTCCATTCTGCCTCGTTGGAATGAGCCAGTATAACGCCATCAAAATATATCATGGCACCTTTGCCGGGAGAGGGTATTGCTTTTTCCTGGGTAGCTGTAATAATCGTATGAAGATATTCTACGTCATTTTTGAAAACTTCGATAAACTCCACAATACCTCGGTTGCCCACATTAAATGCCCCATTTAGTGACATGATTCTCGGATCATCTTCAGGGTATAAATCCATCTTGGAGATATCCACAGAACCGGTTAAAACTGATGTATCCTGATTGTTAGGATCCACAGGCGGTACCACGCCTATGCCTTTTCTAGACCTTATAGAAAAATTCACCGTTACCACAGGCATCTTCTCGTATTCTCCGCCATACTCCTCTTTTAGTCTATAGCGACATATAGGGCACAAGTCCCCCTCGATCTGTACTCCCAGCATTTCCTCAAACTGCCTTCTCAAGTGTTTTGGGACCAGGTGCAGCGGCTCTTCTCTCATAGGGCATCCTTTGATAGCATAAATAGGCTCACTTCTCTCCAGGGCCTTTTTTAGTGCTTCCATGATAGAAGACTTACCCGATCCTACAGGACCTACTAAATACAACACCTGCCTGGACTCTTCTCCTCCCATAGCTGCCGAATGAAAGTAGTTTACCAGCTTCATCAATGTTCTGTCTATCCCAAAAAAATCATCCTTAAAAAAGTTGTATTTCTTGATAGCTTCATTGCCGTATATCCTTCTTATCCTGGGATTTTCTTCAGGCTTTAATACCTCATACCCTTCTCTAATTATAATATCGTACAGCCTTTTATGAGCCAATTTAACAATATCCGGGTTTTCTCTTACTATTTTTAAATAGTCGAGAAATGTACCTTCAAACTCAGTATTTTTCCTAGCTTCCCTATCTTTTTTTATCAGTTCCTCAAAATCCATACCACCCATAACCCCCTTTGTAGGACTGCGTTTATTAATATGTATGTCACAGGACTATCAATTATACAAACTTATCGTGAAGAAAAGTTTAGCTATACAACTGCAAAAAGCTATGGGACAAATCCCATAGCTTTTTACTTTATGCGCTCCGCACTGCTTATACCTTTTTTTAAAATTATTTTGTAGGCTATCTCCCCACTTTCAGCCAGATGCTGATTGTGAGTAACCATAATTATTTGTCTGCCCATATCCTCGCTTATGCCTTTAATGAGCTCTGCTACCGCTGTACTGTATTCCTCAGATACATGTTTAGCAGGCTCGTCGTACACCATTATCCCATCTAATCTCGGATACATCCCTTCCAAAAGTGCACTTCTCAATGCTATAGAGACCACATCTACAACTCCACCGCCCCTGGAATCTTCAGGTCTATTAGCTATCCTGGCAGTTCCGCCATACGTAGACGCTACCAAAAATTCCACCTCAGGCCTGTCCCTTTTTTCCTCCAGCGCCACTTCAAATGATATATCAGGACCAAACACACTCTGCAAAGCTGATGTCACCATTTGCTCAATATGTTGTCTGGCTTGCTCTCTGGCATTTTCTGCCGCCACCTGAAATATCAATTTGACCTTTGTAAGCATATCCAGCTTTTGCTGTAGCAATTCTACCTCCTGTTGTTTCTTCTCAACCTCCAGTTTAAGCCTATCCCTCTGGCCCTTTCGCTGGTGGTAGTACGCTGTAAGTACTTCCAATCCTTTTTTTAATTCATCTATATCTTTCATAAGATCATCTCGCTTTTTCTATAAGCTTCCACGGCATCAATTCATCGGCCTTTTTAAGGTATTCATCAATCTGCTTCTTAAGCCTCTCTATCTCCTGATCCAGGTTATCAGGGTCAACCCCTAGTTCCTTTATCTGATTTCTCAATTCCTCTTGCTGTTTCAGCAGAAACTCCTTTTGAGTCATGGCTCTCTGCCGTAAGTTTTTGGCCTTTTCAATGCCATCTTTTAGCTTTGCTATGCTCTCATTTACGTTACTTATTTCGTCGCTATTTTTCACTTCAATCCCCTCCCTGACCTAACCTGCAATATTGTGGGCGATCTCGTGTGCCCTGTCTTGAGTTATAGGTGAAAAACATACAGGACATATCTTCAAAGCCTTTAGCAGTTCTTCGTACCGATTGACCATATCATTTAATGACTTTTGTGCCTTATTTATATCCTGATCAGCAATGGCAATATTTTGCTTTACGTCTTTTAACTGCTGGTTTATCTTGATCAACTGTCTGTATACGTCTAAAATCCCCTGTACACCTGATATAAGTTGTTCTACCTCTGGTAACTCATTAGAATCATCTAGGACTTTTTCGACATACTTCAACTCCCTTTTCAACCCATAAAGCTTATCCCTCATAGAAGTTAAAACATCCAATTTCTCCTTCATGTTCGCAACTTCAGTGTATATATTTTCTGATATGTCAATATATTTCATATCTTCCAGCGCCCTGTAGATTATATTGAGGTCCTTATCATTCTTCTTATATTTATCGCAGAGGCCTTTTACAGTTTTATATTTGCTTACCATCACATCCAGTTCCGATAAATACGCAATACACTCTTGAAGGCTCTCAGTACCCTTCAATACATACTCGGCTGAGTTTATACCATTTGCCAAATTGCTCAGAGAACCTTTAAAATTCATCAATGTAATATATCTGTCGCACAGGGCTTCTGTTTTTAAAGCCATATTTTCTATGTTATCAATACTTTTTAGCTCCTCTATTATACCATCCAGTTCGTGTATCTCGCAGTCAATGCGATTAAGCATCTCTCTTTTTTCTGATAAAAAAACTAATCTCTCTTTTAACAAATCAACTTTTTCTATAAGCCCTTTTAATTTTTGTATAGTATCTTCCAGCTGTTGCAAATCATCGTATTCTTTAAGATTATCTATCAGAATATCCAGCTCTCCCTTAGCCTGCTTTAAATCGTCTCTAGTGCGGTTGAGATCTTGAGTTGCCTTTTTATGAGCAAAATCGAATATATCCGTTCCCGTCAATCGGCCTATAGCTCTGGCCTTTACAGAACCGTTCTCCATCAAAAGAAAAGGAGGGTCTAGCTGAGGTGCCGTATGCAGATCGACGCTTACGTCGTCGTCAATTTTTATCTTTTTTACGCCTGTTACCTTTACGACCTCTTCAGGAACTGAAATGCCAAACCCTTCAAAAACCTGTTCCTCCTGTCCCGGTCGGGATATGATATAGCGGTTTTTGCTGCCCGATGCATTCCTCACCCTAGTAACTGTCACACCGTCCTCGTATATCAAGGACACGCTGCACTCCGACGCACCCACCCTTATGAAATCCGATCCCCTGGGCTCATTAAAGAGCACCCACCTTATTGCCCTCACCACTGCGGACTTCCCGTTGTCCGACTCTCCTACTATAACTGTAAGAGTTGGCGCAATATCGATTTCTGTATAGGCATGAGACTGAAAGTTGTTTAATACCACTTTCTTCAGCAACACTTTACATACCACCTTTCAGCGCAGCTTCAGCTTCAGCAAAACGCCTTTTAACCTCATCAACTACGTCCTTTGAAAGGCCCTCGCTATCCTGCCTGGCCTTTACGACCGCATCCAATATGCTGTAAGGATCTGTTCGCCTCGTACCAGCAGCAGCTCTTATTTCCTGCAAAAAATATGCCCTTTTTTCTTCTCGAAAACGGGCTTCTTCTACTTTACTTCGATCCAGCACTTCTGGTCCTGCCTTGGCACACTTTAACTTTATATACCTGTACGCTATGCCGCTATCCAAATCAATAAGCAAAACCTTTGGCATCCTTTTAATTTCTGCAGGATGATTGCTCAACCTGACAATGCTTCCCGGATTGAAAAAGTACTTCCCGTTGTAAATCACCTCGTCAAACCCCAGATGATAGTGCCCTGCAAGGGTTATGTCGGCATGGGTCTTATCCTTTATATCATCTACCAGCGTATACCTCACATCAGGAAATACCGCCCTGTTCAGAAGCATACCATGTACAGTATGGATTGCCACATCACAGTTATCCTTCGATACCACATATGAGGATATATCATCATCTATATCGTACTGATAACCTGCCCCTGTAAGCTGTACTCTTACATTCCCATCGTCCACGTATACAGGCTCTCTCGTCAAAAGGGTAATATTGCCCATCGCAATAAGAAAGCCCAACAACGTGCGATTTAGCGTAGCGATATTGTGCCCGTATATATCGTGATTGCCGTTTACAATGTACATGGGAGCCTCCAGACCTTTAAAAATCCCCACTAAATCGCCCATGGTTCCCAGTCCGGGATTTGGTATGTCGAAAAGGTCGCCGCCGTGTATCACAGCTGAGACCTTATTATCATTGGCTATCTGTACAACCTCGGTTAACTTTTCTTTCATGGTTTCAACGATATCGTCTGTTCTATTTTCGGGAGTTGTACTCCTTAAATGGGTATCAGTAAAAAATAGAAATTTCATAAACACCACCTGACTAATTTACGCTGTATACACTCTCATATTGCCGATGCGCCCTATACTGGATTTAATCTTGCCCTGTGCAAGCCACCTATCCAGTGCTTCTGATAGCTCATCCACTGTGACATCTCTTCCTAATCTTTCAGCGCATTTTCCAGCCACGGCAGCCAGCTGCATGGTATTAAAAGGCAACAAATCCCTTACTACTTGGTATAAATCGTCGCCTCTGGACTCTATATACGCTCTCCACTCTTCAAATGGACTCTGGGCATGAGGGCTGGATGTCCAGGATGCTCTTATTCTAACAGGGACGGTCCTCCCTGTAATCGCTGAGGATATAAAGGCATTTCCCGATGTGAGATAAGGTAATCTGGCGGTCTCTGATGGCGTTAAATCCGTTTCCCTCTGTATGGTATCAATGTCCTGGGCTCTCACTGTTCTCAGTATAAATTTGGTATTGAGCTGAGCATTTACCGTGTCATCCAGAAGAGCCGGTCGCTGGGTAGCCAGCACCAGAAATACCCCGTACTTTCGACCTTCCTGAGCTATTTCCCTGAAAATAGGCCTCGCCGGCGCATAATCATTTAACCCCGTAGCCTTCGGCACCAGATTGTGGGCTTCATCGGTTACTATGAAAAAAGGAGGAAAAAACTCTTCACCTGCTCTTCCTGTATGAGTTATCGCATCTCGATATTGTCTTCGCTTATTGTAAAGGTGTCGTATAATATAAACAGCAAAAATGTTCAGATTTTTTATAGGTCCTCTTACTACTACGGTCTTGCCACTCTTTAAACCTTCCTCCAGCGGAACAGAATCCCCTTTAAAAAGTCCACTCATCTCCAGCGCATCCACCCTCCTGGCCACAGCACTCAAGCTGTACTCGCTGAGCTGGGCCTGGGAATACTGGCTGTAGAGTTCTACAAGTCGCGCCTCCCTTGTATCCGGCTCAGGATTGACCCTGACCAGCTCGTCCATTTCCTTTTTATGGGAGAGTATCCACATAACATCTTCTATCCTCTGCCTGTAAGACTGAAGACTATCGCCTCGCTTATAAAGCCTCCTGGCAGCATGTTCCATGTTTTCCGTAAATTCTCCCATTGAAGACCTGAGTAGAACAATAAGCTCCGACTCGGTTATGGAATCAAACCTTATTCCCACATCGGTTCCCAACTCAAACAAAACAAATCTATCTCTCAGCGCCAAACACTTACCAGGGTCTACGCCGAAAATAGGCTGAGAAAAATCCAGTTCGTAATGGGGGTCAAAAACCAGTGTTGGAAGCCGCTTGGCCATAAGCTCTTCTATGAGTACCCTCATGGCATAAGATTTCCCAGAACCCGATCCACCAAAAATACCTATATGGGGGTATTGGTCCATCTTCTCTATATCAAAGAAAAATGGCACCCCATTTTGCGGCACCAGTTCACCGCTCTCCTGGTCTACTGTATATTCCAGGTCCTTTAACGCATCTGGCAAGGTCTCATAAAGCTCCTCCGTACCCCTTATAACTCCCATTAAAAGTGCTCTGGGTATATCTTTGGGAACCAGAAGATCTTGGATCTCGCTAAAGTGGGGTACCCTCGCCTGCGCTCCAACAGTTATCGGAATATCCAGCTCACCCAGCACTCTTACCTGAGCGATGTATAAAGTTTCTTCTTCGGGAGCAAAGCCCATAGCTTTCAATGTCCCAAGAGCTGTATCATCTAAAAGGCCCGATCCATAATTGCTCTCAGGTAAAAGGGGATTCAGAGATTGGGTCTTAATCACTTCTACCCGTATAGCTCCTGCTGTATCTTCAATTATTAATATTTCGTTTATTCGAAAAGGCCTTTCCCTTGACACTATAAGCGCCTCATGTTCAGTGGTCGTGCCTACTACCCTCATTTACTCTCACCCCTTAAAATAATCTCCTGTCCCTTTGAGCCCTTAGAAGCAACTCTTTAGACACGGGATCCAGTGAAATCTCAATGAGCCTTTTTATCTCTGGCGCTGTCAATCGCACAGCCCTATCTACCAGGTCCAGCAATACCGGTATGCCCCTGCTGTGCTCCGGCGTCATGCTGTATACTATATCCATTACCTCATGGACGTAATCCCATTGCTCAAACAAGAAATCACAGGCGATAACCTGCGGCTGTTTTGAGAGCCGGGCGAAAGCGGTTATAAATCCCTCTTTTGTACAATAGTCAGGATGAACCAGAAACCACTGACCCATATCCAGATTACCATAAAAAATCTCCCTGTCATAGGGCTGCCCCGGAAGCTTATTGCCAAGCACTTCAGAAATCATATGGGTTGAAACCTCTTCGATAACGCCTACAATAAGCGTATCTGTATCAAATACCCTTTTCACAAACTGTTCCCATAACGCAGGTGTTTTTATTCTGTACTGTACAAACCCTCCATCCAGCATTATAAGATGCGGCCTGTACCTATCGATAGCCTCCATTGCAGCCTTCATTTCCAGTTCCGCCATCAGTTTTTGAGCCGTCCTTATGGCAGCTATTTCAAGAGCAGAGCCATCTTCCCCTTCACCTTCTGCTTTCAATCTCTCCATATCTTCATTTATTAAAGGTGAAAACACCTTTGCAAAGGATATATCATCATTTTCCCTCGGGAGAATATAAGCGTATGATTGGCAACATGTGAGCATATATGGATAACCGCCACCATAAGAGAAAAGGGAGCCGTCTACCGCAGCCACCCTCATCTTTTTCTTATCTGCTATATAATCCTTCCGCGCTCTGTAAAAACTACCTATTTCACTTATCAACGCCTTTAAATCATTTCTTTCTGGCGGTCTTTTACTCTTTATAGCATCGTTGAAATTCTTCAACTCTTTTAAAATCTGATCATTTCCTATAAGCATACAATCACGCCTTTACAATCTCCAGAGATTTTTTCGCCTCATCAATGATCCTCTGAGTGTCTGGAGTCATCTCAATAGGTTTGAGAATCTTGCGGTTGACCCTTTTTATATCATCGGGTATTTTTAAAACCACATTAAAATACTTCTGAGCAGCGGCTTTATCACCATTAGTCATGTAATACTGCCCCACCTTAAAATACGCATCGGCCTTTTGCTGGTAATTTTGCGGCCTCAGAGGTTGTACCGCCACGGACTTATCTATGTACTTAAGGCCCTTATCAATGGCGCCATGGCGCAGATAAAAGGCAGCCAGTTCAGCATTATATTGAGAATTATATGGTTCCAGGCCTACAGCTTTTTCAAACATCTGCTGTGACATAGCTACGTATATATTGTTACCACTCTGCTGACCCAGGGCCTCCAAAGCCTTGCCGTAATTTAACCTATATCCAGCATTCAAAGGGTCAAAAGCCACTGCCTTGCGGTATAATTGAACCGCACCTGCATAGTTACTGGCTTTCAGCTGGGTCAATGCACCTTTACTGTATACTTGTCCCATTTTGAGCGACGTGGAAAATATCAGTGCTGCAATAGCTAGAACAATAGCTCCCTTATAACCGATATCAGTTTTGATATTTAAAGTCGTATCTATGCCGTTTAACCTTAAAAATGCGTACATAAGCCCCATCAAAGTCCATAAGAACAGGGCCACAGCACCCAATGACAAATCAAAATCTAGCGCGGAATGCCACCATAATGCAATGGCAGACGATACTACCCCTACAAACAATGCCTTGTTCTTTTTATCCTCTATTTTAAGCCCCCTGACAGCGCCATACAAAAATCCTCCGATTAAAAAGAATAACGCCAGCAAACCCAATGTCCCTGTCTCAACCATCACCTGCATAAAGTAATCATGGGTCTGAGTTGTCCAATAGAGGTAAGATTGGTACATAAAGTATAATGACGCCCACGCACCTCCGCCTGCTCCCAAAAGAATGTAATCCTTGTAAATCTTAAAAGCATCTTTGTAAAATATCATGCGCTCTGTAGAATTTTTTGTGGTAAAACTTATATCAGCGATTCTACTGGCAATGGATTCAGGTATATATTTATATTTGAGCTTCAAATAGGATTTTTCACTGCTTCCCCTTTGCTGCACAAAGGCATTGTCGATAATCGCAGTAGTGCCTGCAAATTTATTCATAAATATAATGGCAACCCTTTTGGAATTCTTTAAGGTTTTAAAATTTACTATCACATTATCCCTGGAAGCAGTAGCCTTTCCGTACTTCTCAGTGATGTTCGTAGGCGTATCTAGATAATCCCTGCTCTGTATGATGACGCCGTAATCCCACGGCTTATTTGTACTTTCTTTTGTCCTGATATCAAAAGAAAGGATATAATCGGTATCAGGTTTTACGTCCACAAATCTGATTACAGATATGTCACTATCCGGCTGATTTGAATCATGACTCATCACCAATTCGGTCTGGGCCGTCATAATATAGATGACCGCAACCACTACCAGTATTGCCACAAAAGCGCTGGCATACGACACCGCTCTTATATTTTTCTTCACAAAGTTTATAGCTCCGTTCAGCACTATTCCTATTAAAATAGAGATTATGAGTCCGATAAAATACCATTTCCAGGCTGCACCACCAGCATTGCTGGTTATCGCATTGTTAAAGCCTTTCATTACTATTCCCAGAGGTATGAGCGCGCTTATAATATCCACAACCGTTTCGCTTCGCGTTCCTTTAGGAATAAAAACAATATAAATTGCCAGAATAAATGGTATAATAATCCATGCGCCTCTGGAATACGTGAATACAAAAGCTAATAGCACAGTAAAATTAACCCCGTTTAGCAGAGCTTTTAGCCATTTGTTTTCTGCTGTATCCATAAGAGAAAGTATCAGTACATAGCCTGCCATCAGTAATGCCGCTGTTGTATTGGGATACTGGAGGGTCGAATTTATCCTGCCACCTACCCACGCACCATTATAATTAATGGTACCTGCCGCCGCACCAATTCCCACAAATGCTACGCCAAAGACACTGAAACCCAGGGCATAAATAGACGCCTTAATCTCTCTGATGTTTTTGGGGAGTTTACTGGCCATTAAAAGGATGAAGAAGTAATTGATATACTTTAATACTTCACCCCATGCGGCTCGTGGATTAACAGCAAAAAACGATGAAAGCACATAAGCAGCCAACAATGTCGCTCCCCCGTAGTCTATGGGGTCTTTTAACAACCTCTTTTCACCTGACATCATCTTATGCACAAACCAGGTTATTGATAAAATCGACGTTAAAATATGCGCTACAAGAAACTCATCATCAAAATACATACCCCTAAAAAAAGGAGGATATATAAGTGAGACCAGGTAAAATGTAAATATTATATAATAAATTACTTTATTATCCTTTTCTGCTATGCCGCGTTTATAATAGGCCTTATCTCCTTTGAACTTATCGTTGTTTAATTGTTCTTTTGCCATTGCTCTCTTTTTTTTGCCCATATATTACCCCTCGTTTATTCTTTATTCTTCTACTGCTGCAAAAAGTATTTCCCCCTCACATACTATTATATCATCAACAGTAGCTATACCGTGTCCTTTTCCGATATTCTTTTTAATATTTAAAAATTCCACCTGTAATTTCAACGTATCTCCTGGAATAACCTGACGCTTAAATCTAAACTTGTCAAGGCCCGCCAAAACCATAAGCTTGTCTTTAAATTCATCTTGCTGCTTAACATATACAGCCCCTAGCTGCGCCAGCGCCTCAGCTATAAGTACACCTGGCATAATAGGCTTCCCAGGAAAATGTCCCTGGAAATATGGCTCATTGCCACTTACGTTTTTTATACCTATTATTTTATTATCACCGATTTCCACCACCCTGTCAACTAACAAAAAAGGGTATCTATGCGGAATAATCTTTTGTATATCTTTTAAATCCAGCATGATATCAACTCCTTATAAGCCCCAATTTGTTGTGATTATTGATTTACACCAGAATCACGTTTTAGAAGTAAGCTGGTTATACAACTGCTGGGCAATGCCGAAGTTTTGTTTCTGAACCATTAGCCTGGCATATTCATCGTCAAGCATGGATTGAAAAACATCCTGTTCAAATGAATCAGGTATAAGACCATCCTTAGGAATTGCCTGTCTCATGGATTTTATAACCATACTAACCATAATGGCCTCAAAGTCCTGGCACAGCTGTTTCAATTTTTCATTATCCTTTGATTTTACTGCATTGTCAAGCACCTGTTGAAAGTTTCGTGTAACTTTATCAATATTTCCACTATTGACGGTTATTTGTAATAAATTATTCGATAAATTCACAGGATCGATAATGCTCATTAACTGCTACTACCTCCTCAAATTATTAGCGGTGTTCAGCATCTCATCAGCAGCCTGTATAGATTTTGAATTTATCTCATAAGCCCTCTGAGCTGTTATAAGATTTACCATTTCCTGAACAACTTTTATATTGGATGTCTCTAAAAAACCATGCAATACCTTATTCTGCGGATTTGTTGGATCATCAGGTATAGGCTGACCCGACGCTACTGTTTCCTGAAATAGATTATCTCCTTGAGCCATAAGACCATCGGGATTCACAAAATTAACAATGCCAAGTCTTATCCCAAGATCCTGTATATTACCCATGTCGTCCTTGGCACTGATTTCACCCGTGCTGGATATAGTAATGTCTTTTTGGGTACTATCAAAAGTTATAGGGTTACCAGTGTCATCCAATACGGGATATCCTTCTGATGTAACCAGCATTGCCTGGTTACCATTGACGCTCAACTTAAAACTACCATCTCTGGTATAAAGAGGGCCATTTAATCCCTGGACCACAAAGAAACCCTTCCCATCAATAGCTATGTCAAAAGGATTGTTTGTCTGCTGCAAATTGCCCTCGCTAAAATCTCTGGAAGTAGCCGATGGCCTTACTCCCACTCCTACCTGTATATTTACAGGTGAACCCACGTATTGTTGATTATCTGGACCCTGTATAGTATCGTAAAGCAGGTCCTTGAATTCCGCCCTTGCAGCTTTATATCCCGTGGTATTGGCATTAGCCAGATTATTTGAAATTACGTCGACATTTAACTGTTGAGCATTCATGCCTGTAGCAGCTGTCCAAAGTGCTCTTATCATTTTTCATATACCTCCTCATCAAATTTTTCCTACATCGTTTACTGCCTTATTCAAAGTATCATCCATGGCTGTAATAACCTTCTGATTGGCTTCATAAGCCCTGGTCACATCTATCATATCTACCATTTCAACAATGGGGTTAACATTTGATAATTCAACATACCCTTGACGGATCATACCCAGGGGTCTATTACCCAAAGGACCTGTTATTAAATCGTCCCCAATTTTTGTTATGGTATTAGCACCGTTCTGGTTGATGTCTACAATCCTGAGCCTATCTACATATTTGCCGTTTACATATATAGCACCGCTCACGTCAATATTGATATCCCCTGGCGGCAATATTATGTTGCCATTTACGCCTAACACAGGCAAACCTTCAGCTGTAACTAAAAGACCATTTTGGTCCCTTTTAAAATGTCCATCCCTCGTATACATGATTTTGTTGCCATTCTGTACTACAAAAAAACCATTCCCATCAATAGCCAGGTCTAAAGGGTTGTCCGTTTTTTGAAGCCCACCCTGCGATAAATCCGTATATACGCCTCCAGACCACACGCCGTAATTTATAATCCCTATATTTCGTGTGTTTTGCGAGGGATCTGCGTAATTTTGGGCCATTAACATGATATCAGAAAAAGATTTACTGACATTGTAATCCTTTTTAAAACCCGTCGTATTGACATTGGCCAAATTATTTGAAATAGTATCTAATCTTGCCATCTGATCCACCATTCCGGTTGCCGCTATATACAAACCCCTTATCATCGTATCACCTTTCACTAAAAACGATTTTATCATCAGAATATATGCTACTGGTATCCAAAATACCTATATAATCCAGCGCCTTGCCCGTTCCCCGAGCTACACATGAAACAGGATCATCAGCTAAATACACGGGCACATTGAGCCTGTCCTGCAATAATTTATTTAAATCCCTCAGCAGTGAACCACCGCCCGTCATCACAATACCTTTATCGCCTATATCCCCTACTAGCTCTGGAGGCGTCTTTTCAAGCACTCCATGTACAGCATCTATCAAAACGTTTAAAGGCTCGCTTAACGCCTCCAGCAGCTCATCGGAATTTATCTCAACAATCATGGGTAACCCTGTAACAAGGCTTCTGCCCCGCACGCTCATCTTAAGCGGAGGATTTTGAGGATATGCTGCACCGGCATTTATCTTTAGTTCTTCTGCAGTCCTCTCCCCTATCATAAGGTGATATTTTTTTCTTATGTACCTCGTTATTACCTCGTCAAAGTCATCTCCCGCTACCTTTATGGAAGTACTAACTACAGCACCACCCAAAGAGATAACCGCTATATCTGTAGTCCCACCGCCTATATCCACTACCATCGAACCACTCGGTTTTGATATATCAAGCCCCGCTCCTATAGCCGCCGCAATAGGTTCTTCGATCAAAAACGCCTTTTTTGCTCCAGCCTGGTATGCCGCATCGATAACTGCACGCTTCTCTACTTCCGTTATGCTGCTGGGAACGCTGATCATAACTCTCGGTCTAAAAAAAGACCTCTCCCCGCATGCTTTATTTATAAAATGCCTCAACATCTTACGCGTAACATCAAAATTTGAAATAACACCCTGCCTGAGAGGTCTTACAGCTACTATGTTGCCAGGAGTTCTGCCTATCATCCTCCTGGCTTCTGATCCTATCGCCACTATTTTCCCCGTTTTAGCCTCCACGGCTACTACAGATGGCTCCATCAAGACAATGCCTTTACCCTTTACATAAACTAAAACAGAAGCCGTACCCAAGTCAATTCCGATATCCATGCCAAACCCGAACATTTCATCATTCGCCCTTTCACTTATACTTACCCTTTTATTTAATTCTATATAATTCCGAAAAATCCTTCTGTTCCGTCGCTAAATGCTTTAAATTTTTGTACTTCAATTTGGTAGCCTTGCCGCCCCTTATGTGCCTTTCTGCTTTGTTTTTCTCTAAGACGTCCTTCACACCATTATAAAGTTCGGGATTTATCTTGGGAAGCCTCTCGGTCATATCCTTGTGTACAGTGCTCTTGCTCACGCCAAATACGATGGCGGTTTTTCTGACAGTTGCTTTAGACGAAATCACATATCTGGCTATTTCAATAACTCTCTCATCAATGTCGCCTTTCATAAAAAAAAGCCCCCTTTACCCGACTCTGTTACTAATATATGCAAAGCGGATAAAGGGTAGAACAAATCACTGTTTTATATAGTCATGGGGATTGACGTTCTTGCCATCTTTTATTACTTCAAAATGTACATGGGGTCCCTCAGCTATCTCAAAACTGGCTGATTGACTCACAATTCCAATTATATCACCTTGTTTTACTGTCTGGCCTTCTTTTACTTTTATATCTTCTCCTAAAGACGAGTATCTGGTCTCATAACCACCATTATGTTTAATTATTACTGTGTATCCCATCTTTAAATCCTTATAAACCTTTTCTACTATGCCCGCCATCGCTGCCTTAACAGGCATATCGGCTTTTGCGGCAATATCTATGCCATTATGGGTACGCCATTCATCAAGAGTTTTTGAGTAAATAAGATTGCTCATTGCATAATCCGTAGATATCTGGCCATCTACAGGCATTATCATACTGACAGTTATAGTAGAGGATACTGGAGTTGCATTGGCCACAGGTGTTGAAACATTTTTAATAGTTTTTTCCGTATCCCTGGTGTTATCTACAACTTTAGTGGGTTCTGTCTGTTGTGCCTTGGTTATCGTATTTTGAGCACTGTTTTGAGCTGTTTCTTGTTGTTTTTTCTCTTCATAATATTTTTGTACGTTGTTCTGAGCTGTGTTGCTTTCTAGCTTCTTATTTATGTCTCCAATGATAATATCGCTGTCTCTCATGCTGACATCAGGATTTGTTTGCTTTTCAGATGCACTCTTAGGCGGCAACCCTTTTTTAACCAGCTTATTTATATCGTTATTTGTCATGACAACGGCCGCAATAGCCACTATGGCGATACACATTAAAAGAATTACATAAAAACCGTTCTTTTGTAAAAAATTTTTCATTATATTCCACCTCCAAAATTAGTATAGCCATATATTGGTGGAATATACTTTAATCACTGATTTTTATGTAACTCACTTAAACTTATAATAGCTGTATTTTTATAATAATGTTTTAAAATATCTTCATAACTACTGCCGTGTTCTGCCATGCCCTCTGCTCCAAACTGGCTCATCCCGACGCCGTGTCCATACCCTGTCACATCCATTACCACATTATTATCAGTAAACGTAAATTTGACATTGGTGGAATTCAAATCATATACGTTTCTGAGTTCTTCACCCGTCAAGACTTGATCTCCTATTTTAATCTTCTTTATCCTGTCTGTGTGGGAGTATTCCAGAACCTTAATCTGCGATGAAAGGTTGCTTGCATCCACCTTTGCATCCGGTCTTAAGGTCTTTAATCGGCGTACAAATTCAATTTTTGTCATCACGATCTGGGTTTTATATTTAGGAGCACCTTCTTCATAAGGGCTATCAACACTTACAAGGTATGGGACATTCTTACCCCATGCGTCCTCTGCGCTTTCGGTCTTTCCACCACTAATAGCGTGAAATACAGGCTGGATAAGCTTATCTTCATAAGCAAGCACCTGACCGGTGGTGTCCTGTACCGCCTTACTCACTTTGTCCATATACATATTATAATCTTTCCCCCATTTCGATCTCAATTCTGCCTCTGACGCCCAAGCCTGGCAATGGTGAGAATCAGTACACACATCAGCACCCGGATGTTCACCATCCCCATTGCCTCCAAAGATCTTCATTTTGCTCGCAGCATAGGTCCTGGATGCCACCGCTTGAGCTTTTAAAGCCTCGGTATTAAAGTTAGCCGGCATCTCCGCCGCTACCACTCCTCTCACGTATTGCTCTAGAGGCATTTTCTCCAGTTTACCTGTTTGAACCACATATACATTTATTTCTAAATCTTTATAATTTTTACCATCTGTCGCAGGAGATATTTTATCGTTTTTTTCCGCTACAGCCCTACCCTCCTGTATCAGTTTGTAGGATGTATTAAGTCGAGGTTCATTAAATGTCAGGGGTTTTTCAGGATGCAAAGCGTTCCAGCTGATCACAATGCTCAGGGGCAAAAATACTACCGTAGCAAATAACCCCAGAATAAAATAAAGGAATATTCTCATTAAAATTCCCCCTTTGTGCACACCTACAATCTATTTATATGCACACCAGGGGGATATTTACCATCAAAAATTCAAAACCCTATCTACATAATTTTTGATCATATCTTTTTGGAGAAATTGTATAAATCGATCTAAAAAAACCGAAACCTCCGCTTTTGTCATAGCCTGCTGAGGGTTAAACCTGTTGTACTCATCACCCTGAATAAGGCCAATGAGATATGCTACATAAACCGAATCCTTTGCCCAGGGACTTATTTTATCGTCATCTGCAAAAGTTGTGTTATAACCTGCCGTTGGAGCAAGAGACTCAAGGCCTAATGCCCTAATAGCAATGACGATAGCCTGTTCCCTTGTAAGGGATTGGGCAGGTGAAAAAGTACTATTAGATGTACCTTCCATCAAGCCGTTCTGGACCACTGCCTTTATGTATTTATAGTCTGCGCTATTTACAGACACATCAAAGAACGGCGAAGTCTCAGGCGTTTTATTTCGATTACGTAAGTACGCTGGAACATTATCGTTACTTTGATCAATATTTATTCCCGCCACTATAGCTATAGCTTTAGCGAAATCCCCTCTTTTTATAGGCAATGCCGGCCCAAAATAGTCAGAATCATCCCTAAACACTCCTAACGCCAGCATCTTTTTTATAGAATCTTCTGCCCAGTGCCCTTTTATATCCTTTTTATTTCCTATGGCAAGGGGCTGGGTTATCGTAGGGGACATTTCCATTGCCAGAGTACCCTCTTTTTCTGTTCTTGCAGACGATGGTACGCCATTTTCCAATACGGGTAAATTATATGAATACTGCAACACAGTCTGGCCCTCATTTTTGATCACGTAACTTCCGTCAAAGCTTATATATTGTGGATCGTTTTTGGTATACACAATACGTTTAGCACTTGAATCGGCGGCAATTTCAGATATTGAACCTTCCCACTGAATTGGCGAGCCCCCATTTGGGGTTCTATTATAGCGTATACTTATATCCACCTTACTGTCGTAAGCTGACCCTCATGCACTGCTATACCCTGATGATTTACCTGTCATATTCACAGTGACGCTGCCTTCCGTGCGGTTTATATCGTAAACCTTTTTATATATCCAGTTAGATGCAAAGTAGTTTACTGCAGGCCTTTCATCAGTCACCTTTGATGCGCTAAAAGTATAATTAGGTGCCTTTAAGATATAATTAACGCCATCAATAGTAATACTCTCAGACATATTTAACATAGAGATCCTGGACAGCACCTGTGAGTCGCCCACATTTTCATAATCCACATTTAGTGAAACAGTACGTCTTAATGTAGCTTTATGCTGTGCATTTGTAAGCAAATAAGTATAATTTATTCTCTGGGTATTATTTCTAGGTGGAGTTGAATAAACCTTCAAAGTACCCTGAAATTCTACAGGCTCGCCGGTTATAAAGACCATCTCCTTATACTGTACGCCATCTGAAACACCGCCTTCGTAACCTACATCCGCAGCGTATACTACCTTAAAAGTCATAGATATCACAGCAATCAGCAACACTATCAAAATATTTCTTCTCATCTTACAATCACCACATATCCAATACTGCCATCTCTTACAATAAATGCTTCATCACCTGGGTTTATATCATTTAATCCCACAGGCATGCCATTTTTAACGATTACAGCCTTTTTTACATTTATCATATCTGCACCGCTTATGAACCAGGAACTTTTAAATTGACTGTAATCCCTGGCGTTTTTCAAACTCAGCAAGCCATTACCTGCATCGACTGCATCTATATAGGCTGTAGTAATCCTATCACCAGAACCTGCAAAATCACCTGCATCGCCTACCACGTTTATAGCTATGGTGTTATTGAAAGCATCTGACACCACATATATAAATTTGCCTCTGAGATAAGACATGTTTGAATCATTATACCTCATGGACGTAAAGTCTCTCAGAGTAATTGATCTGCCGGGTGTAGATGTATTATCGACGATATTGGTATCGTTATTGAGATATAGGTACTCATCACCTGTCTTCTCCCATTGACCGCTCTTAAGAATATAGCTTTTAACCAGCTCAAATCTGTCATCATATATCCCATTGTATCCAATTATATTTCCATATTGATTTTTTATCGCATCTGCTACAATGTTCCCTTTAAATATCATATACGGAGGCCATTGGGGCGTTTCCACCAATACCAGTCGGGCAATGCTATTATTTCCATCTTTAGAGGCTATAACTAATAAATCCTCCCCGCTTACAAGGCCTTCAGGCGGCATCAACCTATCGCTGTTAACCACCGCTGTAGAGCTATTATACGGTAGAACATTATTGCCAACAGTGATGCGTTGAGCCGCATAATCAATGGAACTCAAAGTATACTCATATGTGTATTCATAGCCCTTAAATACATTTAAATACCCTATTTTCGAGCCTCCATAATTATTTGTCAATACTGCATATGCTCTCATACTCTTATAATTGTTTATATCATCAGCAATGATTTTGTTGCCGTCAACATACAGTTTGGCATCATTCGAAATGCCATAAAAGGCATACCCGCTCTCATCTACCCACGTGCCATTTTCGTATCTTTTGACATCAGAAAGCGCCAGCTGACCATTGGCATAACCTTTTATATTCCCTTTTATAACCGCAACTACCTGACCGTAGTTACTCTGGACGGCTATTTTTGAAGGTGTGGCGGAGTTCAGGGAATCAAGGTACAGAGCCACAAAGTCGCCCCTTAAAACATCCTGTATACTTCCAGTCTTCTGAGGCATTAAAACGGGTATATTTTCGCTGACATAATAATCTTTTATATCGCCATTCTGTGTATAAATTCTAAGTGCATATCCATCTCCGCTTTTTATAATGTCTAAGACCTGCCCATATACCCTTATAGTTCCAGGTGTCACATAACCAGGATTGTTATTATCTATATACACAGAAATACTTTTGACGCGACCATTTACCAATTTTAGACTCACAGACTGCCCATATTTAAGATCTGATAAACTGCCTGCAAGACCATTGACGTCAACAGGTGTGTACTTGCTCAACGTATAAATTCTTGTATTTCCACTGGAGTCTTCTAATGTCAGCTGGTCTTGAGAAACATCTAAGATAACTCCTTCTACCCGATTGGCGTTATTGCTACCGGCATTTAACTCTATAAATAGTATGTTGTTTCCTTTGGCATAATATGTTATATTGTCACCGTTTTTGAGCCACGATGTCAGGTCAATGTCATCGCCGTTTAAGACAGGCACATCGAAATCTTGCTTTATCTCTATTACAGCTCTGGATCCATCATCATTTTCTATATAATAATCCTTGACTGGAGCATTATCCACGTATCTAGATGATGTCCTTACTATAATACCGCCTTTTGATACAATGCCTTGAACTTTTGCAAAATAAGGCAAAAGAATGTATACCATACTGGCCATCTCATTTCTCGCAAGGGAATCCTCAGGCCTGAATTTTAAGCTATTTCCAGAAATACTACCTTTGATGGCTCCGATGCGCACCAGCGGTTCTATGTACGGAGCGTAAACTTCATTTATATCTCGCCAATCACTAAAATTATATATCGCACCCTGTTCTGTGCCGTAAATGGGAGCAACACCAGCTAATTTAGCTAGCCAATATGCTACTACCTGCCTTTGCGCAGGTTTTGTCCATGGAATGGTGGCATCGGCTTTTGACAGTATTCCCTTACTTATGGCATAATCCACATATCCATATGCCCACGGGTCCGCATTTATGGCTGCCGTCTGCCTATTTTGTACCCCGTTGCTTGTCGTGCCACCAGGCCTACTTTTAAGAGTCTGCATATATCTTTGTGCATTTTCTTCCTGTCCAGCTGCCCTAAGAGCTACTATCAATGCCTCCTCATAAGTAATAATTCTATCAGGATAAAATCTATCGCCATAACCTCTAAAAATCGAAAGCGCTGTAAGAACTTTTATTGGTTTTTTTGCCCAATTATTTTCTATATCCTTGAAGCGAGATAATTCTACAAGGTATTTTGCCTGTTCGGTACCTTGATAAATCTGAGCTCCAAATCCCAATACCTGCAAAGTAGATAAGATAACAACTAACAAAATCGCTATAAGCCTTCTCATCATTTCACCTCACTAAAAAGGGCAAACCTCCCATTTTTATACTGACTGCTACTTACGCCCAAAAACGAAACATCATCTATGGTTGCTTTCCATTTGTCAGCATCAGGATCATAATAATACATGTGGATATTATTCCAGTATTTTAAATCACTATAGCTCAGCATTAGATCGTAATAAAATATAATATCATCGGCTTTAACCTTTTTATTACCATTTTGCACATACGTATTTACGTCATATACATCGCTCATAAGCTTATAAGCCCTGCCCACTGAAATACTGGCTCTTTCCTCGATATTTCCTCCCATCCTGTTTAACTCTAAAACCACATAATCCACATCTCCCGCACCCCAAATGTACTTTGTATTAAAGCCTATCTTTCCACCTTCGTAATATATGTTAAAATATTTATCCTGTCCTATAAACCTTTGCGGAATATTTATAATATATCTGTCGACACCTCTGTACTTTGCTCCTGTCAGGTTTACTTCATTAGCACCGCTTATCCCCAGCGTTACAACTACCACACCCGAGTCCACCTCAATAGAATTGGCAGTTGAATCTCCCGTACTGCTTCCTGGAGATGAACTTTCGCTGCCCGCTTTCAGAGTTGTGGTTCCTGTGGTTACAGTATTGGACATACCGCTGGAGTTTATAGCTCTCAGCTGAAAACTATACGAGGTATTCGGCGTAAGGCCGTGAACATAATATGTATTAGTAGAAGCATCCACTGAAGTCACAAAAATCCATTGGTCGTTATAACTTTCTTTAATGTATAATTCATATTTTAAAGCCCCTTTGGATGAACTCCATCCCAACTTCACCGTGTCGCCACTCTGAGGATACGCGTAAAAGCCTATAGGTGTTTCGGGGTTCGTGACGATATATTTATATCCACCTTTTAAAGTGGCCTCCGAACCGTCTGGGTTTCTCACCGTCACGTCGACCAAACCTTCACGGCCGCTGGGGGTTATAACCGTAATAGCAGTATTATCATTAATAACCTGAGGATTGGAAGCCAAAACACCGTCAAAGTAAACCTGTACACCGTACTGAAAACCTGAACCATAAATGGTTACCCTATCTCCACCATTGGTGGAACCTGTATTGGGTACTATCCTGTTAATGGTAGGATTGGCACTTGTCTTAAGATACATAAAAGCATCAGCCTTATAGGCGCTCCCCCCATCGCCGTTATCTATTAATACACCCACAGACTTGCCTGCATAATCCTCAGTAACCTTAGGCGTAAGTACCACTATATAAGAATTATCATCAGCGTGTTGTATCACCTGGGCTTCATTATTCCCAAAATACACCTTTGCTGTTTTTCTCAGATCTTGACCGTATATGGTGACCCTGGTCCCACCATTTATAGAACCGGATTGTGGGCTGATACGCGATATTAATGGGTTGCTCAGGGCAATAACAGCCTTAAGTTTACCCGTAGCTGTACCCCCATCAGGGTTTATTACCTCTATAATTTTATCTCCCTGACTTTCAAGTTCAGGAATTTTGACCACTATCGTCGATGCATCAATAACCGTCACACTGTCATCCCTAGGATCATTTATATCCTTTGGCAGCTGTATAATATTAGCGCCGTCGTGTATCCTTATAACGCTCATTATAGTCTTGCCATCACTGCCTGTACGCCTCATGGTAAAATTGCTGCCTTTTATCAACACAACACCACCTTTTACGGATATTGCAGGCGGTATTATATCGGTAATCACAGGTTTGGACTGGGTGTATGTATAGCCGTTCTTCAACACGGTCACGCCGCCACTGTTTTTATCATCGGCGGGATTTACAACCGTCACATCAACGCTCTGACCATTGGGGTATGCAGGTGTTGTAACCTCCAATGTAAATTCATCAATATACTTTACACTTTCAGCTTTTGTACCGCCAAAAAACACGTCGGGAACTTTCTGCACAGTAGAACCGCCGCTGGTCACAGATATCCTCCTGAAATCCTTGCCCTTTATAATAACCACATCACCGCCCAATGTAGAACCCTTATTAGGCTGAACAGAAGTTACCACAGGGCTGCTATTAGGTATAGCGTATCTGTATCCCCCCACCAGTGTATCACTGCCACCATCGTAATTTACTACTATAACATCTACATAACCGGCGCCATTTCTCGATGGCGGTACCACAACACTTATGCTTTGAAATCCATCAGCGTCTATTTTGGACATGTCAAAAGCTACAACCTTAGCCTTTTCACTGCCAAAGTAAACCTCTATCCCATCTTTGAAGTTCTTCCCTTTTATAATAGCGATGTTGCCTCCATTTACCGGCCCTATTGGAGGTTCTATACCTTCAATACTTGGCAGGGTATCCTGACTGGGCGTCATGTATTGAAATTTAGCAGGAGAACTGGTTACAGAGCCGTCAGGATTCTCCACCGTTATATCGTAAGCCATAGGTTCAGGCATTTGAGGTACCTTAAACTTTATTAGACCGCTATCTATGACGTAAACGTCTCCATCCGGCACTCTCATATCCCCTATATACACCGTGGATTTTGACGCTATCAGTTTACCCGTATTGTCTTTAACCTCCTGTACAAAGTCCTTACCTTTAATGTAGACCCATGTACCCTCTGTCCCGTGATCCGGAGCAATAGAACTAATAGAAGGATCTGTCACTATACTTACGTACTTAAAGCCTTTACCGATAGAAGGATCGTAATATGTAAAAGTAGAACCCGTATCCAGATCTATCACTTGTACCGGCTTTAACCCTGAGGTTCCCGGAGGTGTTGTGGCTTTTATCTGCGTTTGATCAACACGAGTAATATTGGTAGCAGGTCTACCGTCTATCGTAACCATCATTTTTAAACCAAAATTGGCACCATTTACAGTTATAGGTGTACCTCCGTCCACTTTACCCTTTGATGGTGTTACTGAATTTACTACTATATCTTTTTCTGGTTTTTTAAAGACGAAAGCATTATTAGCTACAGCGCGAGCTCCTGTTGACCCTTCCACGTAATCAGGATTGATTACCTCTACATCATGATATCCAATATAGCTCGAACTTATTTTTACCTGGAGCTGGGTACCAAAGGACCCATTTCTGCCATCGATAGGATTCCCTTTGTCATCGGTAACCTGAATAGCTTCAAATTCTCCATAAACATCCTGAGCCACCGTGCCGTCACTATTATACTCCTTATAATGCACCCTTACTTTCGGCATACTTTTGCCATCTGGTGCCACATAAAATTCACTGCCCTTTATTGTAACATAAATATCCTTGTTAACCTCTCCTACGGCAGGCGTTATAGAAGAGATTTTAGGCGCCGTCTGATAGGTAAAAATCGCCTTTGGGTCATTAATATCAGTCGTTCCTCCTTCAGTATTTACTATTTTAACAGGAACTTTACCAATAGTTTTTGATGGAGGTACAATCACTACCAGGGTCGAACTAATCTTTTTGTACACACTATCAAAAACCGCATCTATAGACTTGACCTGGGCTTGAATATCTCCGAAATATACTTTTGCCCCATCTCTGACATCAATACCCTTAATGGTGACCGCATACCCACCTTCTCTAGACCCTACAGGAGGTGTAATATCCACTATTTGAGGCGTGGTGAGATCAGGTTTTAATGTAAAGCCCGCTTTTATGACCTGTTCTGTTATATCCAGGAGAGTCTTCCCTTGGGCATCAATAATCACAGTATGGGTCGTGAGAATAACATCAACAGGTGTATCCTGCCTCGGATTAAGAGTAAAAGGTGGCATTTCTGCCGTTATGGTTTGAATGCCATTGTCGTCTCCTTCGATATCAGTTATCTTAAGATTATTCCCTATATTGAGCTTAATTCGTTTTTCAATGCTCACATTTTGGTTATCATAATACTGACCTTTAGCCCTTACTATATACTCATCAGTGTTATTGTCATATGCAGCATATACTGAATCCGATACCGCTGTAAATTTATCTATATTAAAATTCTTTATATTTCTACCCTGAACATTAATCGTTCTCGTTCCTGAGGTCTCCCTCATCTCCATAGGATATACGGTATCTATGGTAAGCTGATTACCCACCGTCAAATACGTAAAACCACCACTAAAAACATAAAATGTACCATCCAATTGGTTGTAAAGAATAACATCCTTGGGGCCCGGATTTTCACCTGAAGGCAACGGTGGAATCTGTACCCTTATGGTGGAATAGGCATCCTGTCCTGACAATAAAGGCAATTTCTTTGCCAGGTGCTTATTAGAACTATCCTTCAAATACTGATCCAGATTATTTGCATCGCCTATATAGACCTGCAGTGAATCTACAAATCCTGCACCGGTTATAGTAGTAATAGTCCCTCCTGATGTAGGACCTGCATTAGGTTCTACCTTCTGTATAGAAAGGTTGGGAGGTGTCTGTACTACTGTAAATTCACCTTTTAGTGTGACACGAGTTCCACCAAAATCCGCACCATAATTATCAGAACCCGCCTGGCTTATCACGATGTCCTTGACACCCGGATCCATTCCAACAGGCACTGTAAATTCTATTTTTTGACCGCTTAACACGCTATAACTATCATAAGATAATTTTGTATTGGATATAGCCATCCATTGTATGTCCTGTGCTCTAAAATTATCACCGGTTATAGTGACTTTCAGACCTGGGTATGCTTTACTTTTATCAATATAATATATATAAGGTGTAACATTATACTTAAAGCTCTTTACATCCTGGCCATTATCGTTGTTTATCACCGTTATATCTTTTATATCTCCACTCATTATATCTGTAGGGGTCTTGATTACTATTTTCTCACTATCAGCATATATAAGTTGCAATTCAGGATTACCATTAGTATCCTTTTTGGCAGAAGAAAGAGAGCCTATCTTTACTTCCTTTAAATCAAAGTTTTTACCCTCTATGACAGTCTGCAATATCTTGTTACTGCCAATTATGCGCCCACTGGTATCTCTTACAAAGGTCGTCTCTACATTTTGATATATATTTGTTATAGTGGGATTGACGGAAATAACAGAACCAGATACATATTTAAATTGAAGAATATCTGAAATACCTGTTGAAGTTGAAGAACCAGGCTTTATAATCAACCAAGCATCGCCTACATAACCATTAGCTGGAGGAATTTTTACAAGAATCTGATTTGGGGTAATATTTATATCCTTACTGTCAATAGTCACACTATTAGAACCATAGGTAACCGTTATAACTGTATTGCTGTCAAAATACTTGCCGTTTAAGGCCGTCAAAACTACATATCCTCCATCTGCTGATGAAACAACCGTAGGATTCATGGAAACATCACCCGACGATGCCACGGCAGTTCGAGGTAGTAAGATACCTGTAGCTGATATAGCAATAAACATGCTCAATAAGAGCGCCACAATTCTTCTCATAAGTTGACCCCCTGTTTACAATACTCCATTATTTATATCGACATATTTTTTAAAATGTTAAGGCCGTATCCGATTTTTTCGAACACGGCCATATTTTAAGCCACATTTTAAAGCTTCAACATGCCTCTATATATCCCTGGAACTGATCCCTCTATAATCACAGCTCCAACACATCTGGAATAAAAATCCACAGGTCCAGCGCCACCTATTATGGCATAACCGTAACCTTCATTAGCCATAGCGTGCAAGCAAGCCAGCAATATAGCTTTACCAATCCCCTTGCCTCGCCAGGACTCCTCCACACCTGTGGGACCAAAAAAATCCTTATATGTAGCATCATAACAACCAAAACCTATGATGTTACCTTCCTTTACCGCTATGTAACATGAGACCGGATGATTAGAAAATGCCACTTCGCACTCGCTGGCCCATCCTTCTCCAAAGGTTTTACGGACCCAGTTCACAACAACGTGCTTTTCAGGAGCGATAGCCCTTCGAATCTCAATTCCCTGCTCCTTTTGTCTTTGTAGAGCGGGAGCCAGATCCGGAAGATCGTACAATTTTACCAGCATATCCGGCATGATAATATTCCCCCTTCTATTCATAAATTAAAATTAGTCGATTGCAAAACCCAAAAATGATGTAAAAAATATTATACGCCTATTATACTATAATCATTATTCAATAAAAAGATTGAGTTGAACTACTTGCGCCAGTATTTGCATATATCACTCAAAGGGCAAGCGTTACACTTAGGCTTTCTGGAAGTGCAAAAGTCTTTCCCCTCTGCCACTATCAATGCATGGTATTCGTTGAACATATCCACATCAGGCGGCAGATTTCCCATAAAAAAGTCCTGCATACTCTGATAATCCTCATCTTCCCTAAAATAACCCAGCCGATGAAAAATCCTCCTTGTATAGGCATCCACCACAAATATAGGCTTTTTGGCAGCATATAAAATTATGGAATCCGCAGTTTCTTTTCCGATACCTTTTATACTTAGCAATTCCGCCCTTAAATCATACATTTCTTTATTAAAAAGTTTAAATATATTGCAGCCGTAATTTTCTTTTAGATGGTTGCAAAACCTTTTAAGTTTTTCTGCCTTTTGGTTGTAATACAACGTGGATTTTATTAGCTCAGCTAACCTTCCCTTATCCACATCTGCGATTCCTTGTATCGTCAATATACCTTCTTTTTTTAAATTCTGTATGGCAGTTTCGACGTTTTTCCAAGAAACGCTTTGTGTTAATATGGCTCCCACGACAACCTCAAATTCTGATTCCGCAGGCCACCAATGCTGTGGCCCAAAGTACCTATATAATCTATCGTATATGTGTAGTAGCTCTTTCTTCATCGTCTTCTCCCTTATAAGCTTACTTCTATTTTATATATTATTTGAATAATAGTATACAACAAAAAAAGGGCCTGTACAACGATAAGCCCTTGTCTTTGTACTGTACTCACTAATCCTGGACACGATTTATGATTGCGCCCAACCCCTTTAACTTTTCCTCAAGTCTCTCATACCCTCTATCTATGTGAAATATATCGGTTATTTCTGACTTTCCTTCAGCTACAAGGCCAGCCAATACCAGTGCTGCCCCTGCTCTCAAGTCAGTAACTTTCACCTGAGCCCCTGTCAATTTTGGAACGCCTTCAACAATGGCGCTGCGGCCTTCGATCTTGATCTTTGCTCCCATCCTTTTTAATTCTTCCACATGTAAAAAGCGATTTTCAAATATCGTTTCAATAATTATGCTGTTGCCTCTGGCAACACTCATCAAAGCCATAAATGGAGCCTGCATATCTGTTGGAAATCCAGGATACGGAAGTGTTTTTACATCCGTAGCTTTTAAGCAGCCATCACTTCTTACTCTGACCGAATTACCATAGGGTATTATCTCTACCCCAGCCTCTTTAAGCTTAGCCGCTATTGAAACCACATGATCCATGATGACATTGTCAATTACAATATCTCCACCCGTAATAGCTCCCGCCGCCATAAATGTACCAACTTCAATCCGATCAGGAATAACTCTATGTTCGGCAGAGCCTAACTGCTTCACACCTTCTATTTTAATCGTATCTGTACCCGCACCTTTTATCTTTGCTCCCATTTTATTTAAAAAATTGGCCAGATCCACAATCTCAGGCTCTTCCGCAGCATTCTCTATCACTGTTTGACCTTCAGCAAAACATGCTGCCATCATTATGTTCTCGGTAGCTCCCACGCTGGGGAAATCAAGGTATATAGTCGTCCCTCTTAATTTCTTAGCCCTGGCTTCTATATATCCGTGCTCCTGTATTATTTCTGTACCTAAGGCTGAAAAACCTTTTAAATGCAGGTCCACAGGCCTTACCCCTATATTGCAACCACCAGGCATATACATTCTGGCCCTTCCTGTTCTGGCCAGTAAAGCACCCATGATGAGAAAAGACGCTCTCATCTTTTTTACCAAATCATTGGGAGCTTCACACGTTAAAATCCTTGGAGTGATAATCTCGATAATTCCTCTTCCTTTATACTGCACCTGACTGCCGATGGCATCAAGCACATCTTTCATGACATCCACATCTTCAAGATTGGGTATATCTTGTAACACAATATTTCCTTCGCTCATTAGCGACGCTGCCATAATCGGAAGTACAGAATTTTTAGCACCGCTCACCTTTACATGACCTTTTAATGGTGGGCTTTTTTCTACTATTAATCTGGCCACACCTCCTCAACTCCTTCAATATTCACTTGTGATAATGGGCGAACCAATATAAATATGAGTTTTATCATCATAACTGCTGTATCTTAAAGCCACATTTATATTTATTTTCTCACCACCTATCGCGATATATTCTTTTATTTCTGGCGAATAAGCTGTTGTGCTTATAAAATTGCCGTAATAGCCTTCATTTATTACTGACCCATGTATTGAATTGATTACCTTATTTTTTATTGCTTCTAATTCATTATAAGATTTTCGTCCGTCAAAGGTTCCTTCACAGAGTATTGAAATTTCCGGTTTTTTGTTGTAATTTTCAAATACCCTTTCTATATCGGTTTTATCATTTATATACTGAAAGTCATCCAAGTACTCATCCACTATTAAATAGGTCTGTGGAACATCTTCATGTAACGACTGAAATATCACAACTACCCTCTTTTCATCACCTGAGTATTCCATCTTTACTTCTCTAAATGTATTATAGTCTTTTTCAGTTAATTTCACATTCTCAAGATTCAATTCCTTTCTGATATCCTCTATCCATTTTTTCATGAGATCTATACCAATAAATTTCTCCTGAACAATAGCCCACCCATTGATGTTAATCGTATTGATTTTCGCGCCACTGTATCTAAATGCTTTTTGAACCGACTCCTCCATCGGTTTGTTCTCATAAGACATAACCGGATTATAACCCAAAATTATAAATATCAAAATCATTATTCCTATAATAATCTTTTTTACCAAAATAACACACCTCCAAGGTCAAAAATATAGCGGCAAGGTAGGCAAATTTACAAGGGGGAGAATAAATTCACCTGTGTACTTGCCGCTTACATTTATAATTATTGACATCATCGCCCAATTTTATACACCGATATAAAATCTATAACACAAAATTTGGCTTCATTGCATCATCGCATTTATATAATTTCTTACATAACAAACAATGCTATCCATAACTATTATCAATATCACCAGAACAATGCCTATTAAAGCACCGTAAAACATCTCTAAATCGTGATTTATAATGAGAATTAAAATGATTGCAGCAACCCCGTATCTCATACCAAAACTCAGAAAAGCCAATGGTTTAGCCACAGATACGTGAATAGCATGCAATGACAAAACATGGGCTGTAATGTGTGCAAGGTGATAAATACCTGCCATATACATTCCATGACCTATAGCAAATCCATAAAATAGCGCATGCTTACCCGTCAGCAAAAAATATAAAGAAAGAATTATGAAAGCGATTGCCGTTTCTTTCAGCAACTCCCTCACGCTTATACCATTTTCGTCCATATAGAATTCCCCCTTTCCCCCTTAGTTTTATTATAGCATAATAATTTAATAATCTACATTTAAAAAAAGCGCTAAGTTTAGCGCTTTTTTCTCATTCCTGAACTTCTGAGAGCAATTCTTATCATATTGTAAAAACCATCTATAAGCCCTAATATCAAAAACACAAAAATAAATATATGACCCCTGCCAAACCTCTCATCAATGTAATACCCTAGTAGTGTTCCACCAATGATCGGTATAGCAATAGCAAAACCTATATATGAAAAAAGTCCGGCGTAATAAAGGAAATTCCTGTTATTAATCTCCATCGCTCCTTTCACAAGCTTTAAGTCTATGGCTACCCCAAATTTCAAATCAGTCCCTTAAAAGTCATACTGGCCAACGGAAATGGATCCAATGCCCTATCCAGAACACCCATCACGTAAGCTATAAGTACGCCATAATTTACTATAGGCACACCCTTTTCAGCCGCTACCGAAAGCCTGTACATCATCTCTCTCCTGTTGATCATACAGCCGCCACAGTGCACGATGAGCCTGTACTCCTGCAGGTTGTCCGGAAAATCCCCTCCACTAACCCAGTGGAATTCAAGATCACCACCTACAAGCTGCCTCAACCACCTGGGTATCTTTACTGTGGCAATATCATCGGACTGTCTGTGATGGGTACAAGCTTCCGCTATAAGAACCTTATCGCCAGGCTTGAGGGCCTCAATAGCTTTGGCACCCGCTACCAGCTGATTCAAATCCCCTTTATAGCGGGCAAAAAGTATGGAAAATGATGTCATCGGAATATCTTTGGGGGTGTCAGCATCTACTTTTAAAAATGCCTGAGAATCGGTTATCACCAAAGCAGGTTTCTGATTAAGACTCTCCAGCGTTCTCTTTAACTCATGCTCTTTTGTTACCACGGCAATGGCATCGTGATCCAGCAGATCCCTTATGACCTGCTGTTGCGGCAATATCAACCTACCTTTAGGAGCCGCTTTATCTATAGGAACCACCAGAACAGCTATCTGGCCATCCCGTACTAGATCTCCTACTATGCTCATCTCCGTATCATCGTAAGGTGCATTGACTACAATAGCCCTTTTTAAATTGCTTATGCCGCTTTTGGAAACCGCACTCACCCTGACGAAATTGATGCCCAGATCTTTCTCCCACGCTTTAAGTACTTCGTCAGATATATTATGCAGATCGGTTTTATTGATAACACCGACCACCGGCACTTTTTTCTCCCTTATTTTATTCAAAAGCTCCTTCTCGTAATCGCCAATCCCTGTTGATGAATCCACAACCAATACAGCTAGATCCGTTTTGTTTAATACCTCATAGGTCTTTTTTACCCTCATTTGACCCAATTCGCCCACATCATCAATGCCCGCCGTATCAATAAATACCACAGGGCCGATAGGTAATAGCTCCATAGCCTTATACACCGGGTCCGTTGTGGTGCCGGCTACATCAGAAACCAGTGCTACATTTTGATTGGTAAGCGCATTTATGATACTGGATTTACCAGCATTTCTTCTCCCAAATATGGCGATATGCAGCCTTTCCGATTTTGGCGTTGCATTCATAATCATCACCTCTTGATACTTTATCCATTAATCACTTTGATCCCTGGTTTTGTCATCTCATAAGGATTAAGCGCCTTCTCCAGTTCTTCTTTGCCCATAAGGCCCATCTCAAGAACCACTTGTTTTACAGATTTATTGGTCTCCCTACACACTGAAGCCACCCTTGTAGCATTATCATAACCAATGTATGGTGTTAATGCTGTCACCAGACCCACGCTCTCAAATACATATCTGTGGCATCTCTCCACATCAGCTTCAATCCCTGATATACACCTTTCTATAAAAACCCTTACGGCATTTGTCATCATCTCAATAGAATCCAGAAGATTTGACGCAATAAGCGGCATCATAGCATTGAGCTCCAGCTGCCCCGCTTCGGCCGCCATAGTAATGGTAAGGTCATTGCCAATTACCTGATACGCCACCATATTTATCATCTCAGGTATTATGGGATTTACTTTTCCCGGCATTATAGACGATCCCGCCTGCATAGCAGGCAGCTTTATCTCTCCAAACCCGCACTCAGGCCCTGACGACATAAGCCTGAGATCGCTGGCTATCTTGCTCAAATTCACCGCTGCAGACTTTAAAAGCCCTGATACCTCTACAAACACATCAGCATTTTGTATTCCATCCATCATGTATTCCGCTCTAGCAAGACCCAGGCCTGTTAGATCTCTTAAAATATCAATAACCATGTATATATAACGGACATCTGCGTTAAGGCCTGTTCCTACAGCCGTCCCACCTAAGGGAACCTGCCTCAGCCTTTCCTCAACCTTGTAAAGCCTCCAGCGATCCCTGGCTATGGCCTGAGCGTATGCTCCAAACTCCTGTCCCAGCATGATGGGTACAGCGTCTTGAAGTTCTGTCCTGCCCATCTTAATTACCGAAGAAAATTGGTTTTCTTTTTGTTGTAAAGCCTCCTGCAAATCAGCGAATTCTTCACTGAGCGGCTTTAAAAGGTTTATAGCCGCAATTCTAAGAGCCGTAGGGTATACATCATTGGTAGATTGAGACAAATTGACGTGGTTAATAGGGTGCACCAAACTATAATCGCCTTTGTGTCCTTTCAGCTGCTCTATAGCCACATTGGCAATAACTTCATTTACATTCATATTAGTAGATGTTCCGGCACCACCCTGAATCCTATCCACTATAAACTGATCAGCAAACTCACCTGCAAGTATCCTATCGCATGCTGTTATTATTGCATTTCCAATCTCTCTTTTGAGCAATCCCAGCTTCATATTGGCCATGGCAGCTGCTTTTTTTACCATAACCATAGCCTTTATCAATTCCCTGTGGACAGGCCTGCCGGTTATGGGGAAATTATAAGCAGCCCTCAGGGTATTTATGCCATAATAAGCCTCTTCAGGCACCTCCATCTCACCTAATAAGTCATGCTCCACTCTGTACCTCATAACGCATCTCCCCTCAACAATAGCAAAATGCCGCATTATTAAACCTGCGGCATAAATTCCTCTGGCTTTTCAGCTGTTAGCCCGAATTTATATTTTATCGCCTGTACAATACGCTTTGAGGCATATCCATCTCCATATGGATTAATGGCATTAGCCATCCTGGCGTATTCAGCTTGATCATCAAGCAATTTCATAACATTTTTGACTATCACTTCTTTTTCCGTTCCCACCAACCTCACCGTTCCGGCCTCTACTGCCTCAGGTCTCTCAGTAACATCCCGCAAAACCAGAACAGGCTTGCCCAGTGACGGCACCTCTTCCTGAAGCCCACCTGAATCCGTCATCACAAAATAGGAGCGCTTAATGAGGTTGTGCATATCCACCATGCTCAACGGGTCTAAAAGCATAACCCGCTCAGCAGAACCTAGGATCTTAAAGACCACATCCCTCACAGCAGGATTTAAATGAACAGGGTATATCACTAAAACATCTTTATACCTTTGCACAATATCCAGTACGGCATAACATATGTTCTCAAGAGGCTTACCCCAATTTTCTCTCCTGTGAGCCGTCATGGTTATAACCCTGTAGGATTTATAATCAACATCATTTAAAGCCTGGTTTTCAAATAAGTGTCCCTCTTTTACTGTCCACTTGAGAGCATCAATAACCGTATTACCCGTCACGTAAATACTGCCCTCAGCAATTCCTTCGTCCAAGAGATTTGCTTTGGCAGACGCCGTAGGCGCAAAATGCATATCAGCCAATGGAGCTGTAAGCCTCCTGTTCATTTCTTCAGGGTATGGGAAAAATTTGTCGTGGGTCCTCAACCCCGCTTCCACGTGGCCCACCATCACCTTATGATAATACGCCGAAAGAGCAGCTGCAAAGGTGGTCGTGGTATCTCCATGGACCAGTACCAGATCAGGTTTCTCTCTTTCCAGTACATCATCCATGCCCAGCAACACCCTTGATGTAATCTGTGATAATGTCTGCCTTGAGCTCATGATATTCAAATCATAATCAGGCTTTATATCAAAATAGTTCAAAACCTGATCAAGCATATCCCTGTGCTGAGCCGTAACACATACCTTTGAATTTATATCAGTATTGCCATCTAATTCTTTTATCAATGGCGCCATCTTTATCGCTTCAGGTCTGGTCCCAAAGACACTTATAATTTTTAGCATTATAATCCTCCATCTACCTCGTTATACCTCTATACCTATCATCGTTTAGACCTATAAGATTCATGCGCTTTGTCAAAATCATCGCCAGCAAAATCACCAATGAAATGACCAGAATACCTGTCAGTGTATTCCCAGCACTGACGACAATGGCACTTATACCTAGCACTATACAAATAATATACATATAGATAACAGCCCGCCTCTGGCTCATGCCCATATCTAGAAGTCTATGGTGAATATGTCCTTTGTCCGCCTGCATGATGGGCATTCCCTTTATACTTCTCCTGATAATAGAAACTATCATATCAAATATCGGCAGGCCCAAAACCAGTACAGGTACGATTATAGCTATAGCTGCTGCTCCCTTTATGGCTCCTTCCACCGATATGACCGAAAGTATAAAGCCCAACAACAATGCCCCTGTATCTCCCATGAATATCTTCGCCGGATTAAAATTGAAAGGCAAAAATCCCAATGCAGAACCCGCTGTGATAATCGTCAAAATTGCCGCTATATCCCTGCTATTGAGAAGGGAAACAATAAATAAGAAAAATGACGCAATGCCTGCAACGCCGGCCGCCAGCCCGTCCAATCCATCTATAAGATTTAAAGTATTGGTTATAGCCACAATCCATATCAAGGTAATAGGATAAGCCCAAAGTCCAAGATTTATACTATCTCCAAACGGATTAGAAATGACATTTATCCTCATCCCGTACACCATGACCACTACCGCAGCCATTATCTGTCCAAATAATTTAGCAATAGCACTGAGTTCATATTTGTCATCCAAAACGCCTACGATAATTATTATTGTCGAACCAATCAATAATCCTAATATATGAGAGTTTTTAGGCACAAAAATAATAGCCCCCACTAAAAAAGACAAATAGATAGAAAGGCCACCCAATAAAGGTACAGGCTTTTTATGTACCCTCCTCTCATCCTTAGGCACGTCGATAGCGCCAATCGCATATGCAATTTTCTTTGCAAGAGGTGTAAATACGCATGTCAATAAAAACGCGATAACAAAGGCAAGGATATATTTTAACATTTTATCATCCTTCCATGCTCATTCTACCATAATAAGATATACATAATAAGTATATAATAGTAACATACATAAGTCAATAACGCCAAACTATTGTTTACATCTTGTTAACATTTATACCTGCTTCATTTAACAGTTTAATGGCAAACTCATCAGGATAATCTCCTTTGTATATAACCCGTATAATTCCTGCATTTATTATCATTTTGGCGCACAATGAACATGGCTGATTTGTTACATATATTGATGAACCTTTTATGCTCACTCCTGACATAGCTGCCTGAATTATGGCATTCTGCTCCGCATGCAGACCTCTACACAGTTCATGCCTTTCGCCTGATGGTATATTCATCTGATCTCTCAAGCATCCTACCTCAGAACAATGAGCTATCCCAGATGGTGCACCATTATAACCCGTTGCCAGTATGCGCTTGTCTTTGACTATCACAGCGCCCACATGCCTCCTTAAACAAGTAGACCTTTTCATGACTACGTGGGCTATTTCCATAAAATATTCATCCCAATCAGGCCTCATACACGTCATCTCCATTATTTCGTACCAAAAAGTCTGTCACCAGCATCTCCTAAACCAGGCACAATATAGCCGTGTTCATTTAACCTCTCATCGACAGCTGCTACAAATATCTCAATCTCTGGATATTTTTCCGTAACCGCTTTTATCCCCTCAGGCGCTGCAATAAGATTGACAAGTTTAATATTTCGTATATCAGCACCTCTTTGAAGCAAAAAATAAATAGCCGCAACCGCCGACCCACCTGTCGCCAGCATAGGATCTACGACAATAAGTTCTCTCTCATTTATATCTGTAGGCAGTTTACAGTAATATTCCACCGGTTTTAAGGTCTCAGGATCCCTATAAATTCCTATATGGCCAACCTTTGCAGCAGGCACCAGCTTTAAAATACCATTTACCATGCCAAGCCCTGCCCTCAAGATTGGGATAACACCGAGCTTCTTACCCGAAAGCATTTTTGCCTTAGTTTTGCAAATCGGCGTCTCGATCTCAATCTCTTCTAGTGGCAAATCCCTGGTCACCTCATATGCCATAAACATAGATATTTCTTCTACCAGGTCTTTAAAATCTTTTGTTCCTGTATTTTTATCCCTGATTATAGAAAGCTTGTGTTGAATCATAGGATGATCGACAACGTGAACATTCTTGCAGTAATCGTACATAAAGATCCTCCTCAATATTTTTTCTCAAGTTGCGCTATCTTGTCTATTCTCCTTTGATGCCTCTCTCCTTGGAATCTGGCATTAAGCCATTCTTCTACGATCATTATAGCAAGCCCTTTACCTACAACCCTTCCTCCAAGGCACAAAACATTTGCATTGTTATGTTCTTTGGCCATCCTGGCAGAATAACTATCACTGCAATTAGCAGCCCTTATGCCATGTATTTTATTGGCTGCTATTGAAATACCAATGCCCGTCCCACAGCAAAGTATACCTCTATCACATTGCCCTGATATAATAGCCTCACCCACCTTCTCAGCCATATCGGGATAATCCACTGGCTCTTCTGAGAAAGTACCAAAATCTTTTACCTCATAACCTTTTTGCATTAAATACTTTTTTATCTCTTCTTTCAGTTCATAACCACCGTGGTCGGCACCTAATGCTATCATCCTTTCTCCTCCTCACTTATAGCCAAGATTTTATCAATGGACTTCTCAAGAGCTTCTTTTATCTCCTGAGCACTATTGCGGTATACATCTATGGTCTTACCAAATGGGTCAAGTATATCTTTTTCCTCCATCTGAGCAAACTCTTTTAAGGTAAACACCTTATTCTCAGCTTGCGGAACGATACTCAAGATCTGTCTTTTGTGTTCGCTCGTCATGGTCAGTATAAGATCTGATTTTTCTATCATTTCCCTTGTCAAAGCCCGGGATCTATGGGGTGACATATCTATACCCAGCTCTTTCATTACCTCAATAGCTTCAGGTGAAGCCATAGCACCTGGAAAAGCGCTTATACCTGCTGACAATACCTTGATCCCTTTGACATCCCCCCTTTTGTTTAACATATCGCGAAATATATATTCGGCCATGCTACTCCTGCAAGTATTTCCCGTACAGACAAATAACACTGTCTTCATAATGACCTCCTCATAAATTCAAAATCTTATAACCAGCCGCCTTTACCAGGCGATTCATTATGGCCAAACCCAAACCTTCTTCATCAATAGCCTCGGCGTATATTATGTCCACCCCTGCATTATCAAATTCCCTGAGGACATCAAAAAGATTGCGAGCGATACCCAATGCATCTTCGCGATCACCAACCACCACTATCTTACCATATTTATACATTTTATGTGTCTGCGCTGTAGCCATTATACCCACTTTTTTACCCTCTGACAAGTCTTTTTCTGCTAAAGCATTGATTTTTTTGACTACCTCATCTATCCGGCCTTTAACGATGTAAACTTCCGCTTCAGGAGAATAGTGCTTATATTTCATACCAGGAGCCCTTGGCCTAAAATCCTCCTTCATAACCTCTCCCTTTATTGTCGGATCAATAGCCACTTCGCCAATGGCATCCCTTATCTGTTCAGATGTTATACCTCCTGGTCTCAATATCATGGGAACAGACTGCGTCACGTCGATGACTGTGGACTCAACCCCCACATCACAGCTCCCACCATCTATTATGGCATCTATTTTACCATTTAAATCTTCAAGGACGTGCTCTGCCTTGGTTGGACTGGGCTTCCCTGAAATATTTGCACTGGGAGCCGCTATTGGCACGCCGCACTCCTTTATAAAAGCCCTCGCCACCGGATGGCTTGGTATCCTAATACCTACAGAATCCAAACCCGCAGTTATTACATCAGGTATTATATTCTTTTTTTTAAACACCAGAGTCATAGGACCGGGCCAAAATTTATCCATCAATGTCCTGGCATTGTCAGGTACTTTTTGCGCATATTTATAAACATCTTCAATATCTGAAATATGTACGATTAGCGGATTATCCTGTGGCCTTCCTTTAGCCTCAAAAATCTTCCTCACTGCCAAGGGATTTAATGCATTAGCTCCCAATCCATACACAGTTTCTGTAGGAAAAGCTACAATACCGCCATTTAATATATATTTTGCAGCTTCCCTTAATACATCCACTTCAGGTTGTTCTTTACTCACGCGAAAAATTTTTGTCATCTGTTCAACCCTCTTTATCTAAAAATTCTCGTGATTATTATACCTCCAATCACGCCAAAAATCATCCCGAGAACCGAAATTCTTCCTCTGTATATATTCCTTGAGCGTGGGATCATCTCTCCACATGTAACATACAACATGGCACCGCCTGCAAAACCCATGGATTGCGAAATTACCATAGGCGATATCTTCCCCAAATACAAACCTATAAGCACAGCCACACCTGTAGGTATGCCTGATAGCACGGTGTACATAAACACCTTAAATTTATTTACCCCGCCAATGCTCATAGGTGCCGCCATGGCGATACCTTCAGGAATATCGTGTAACCCTATTACAAGCATCAAACTCATTCCCAGTTCTTTCGACGTGGAAAAACTGGTCCCAATCGCCAAACCTTCAGGAAAATTGTGTACTGCAATAGCCATACCCATTAATACACCCATTTTTATATAATCAATTCCTTTCATATTGTGATTATTCGGTAGCACTTCGCCTACCCACATATCAAAATACGTCACCAGCAAAACGCCTATAACCATGCCTACAATCCCATTAATCAATCCCCCTACCTCAAAGGCCTCAGGTAAAAGATCAAAGCACACCACAGCCAGCATCAAACCACCAGCAAAACCCAGTGTGGTACTTATAAGCCTGTTAGTAGGTTTTTTATAAATAAAAGCCACAAGACCTCCAATTCCTGTGCCAATAATCCCCACGAAAAAGCTAAAAATTATCATATTTAACATAGCAAAGTCTCCTTTCCCCAACTTGTTACAATGTATTCTCCAGATAGTACAAATATGATTTTAAAAATATATTGCAAATTGGGGTTAGTTATGATATATTATAATAGAGATTGAATATAATATAAAATCGATGAACGGAAATAGTAAATGCGCGGATTGGTCAAAGCGAGTCGGGATGGTGGAAGCCGATACCTTAAGCGCATTGAATGGGTCCGGGAGATGCGTGGTGAATTTTAGTAGCCATAGCCAGGGTTGGTCTCCTGTTAACAAAGACCGGGTATATATGCTGGGCATATGTACCTTGAGTGAGGCACAGCCTAATTGGGGTGGTACCGCGGAAGTAAAGCATTTCGTCCCTTGCGATGAAATGCTTTTATTTTTTATATTAAATTATCTAAGGGGGTATTATTTTTATGAAGTTAAGACAGGAGATAACTATCGCTCTGCTGATAGCAATAGGTCTTCTCCTTCATTACCTTACGCCGCCGATTTTCGCAGGAGTTAAGCCCGATCTTTTGCTGTCAATGATGTTTATCTGCATCGTATTGTTCCCAACGGTCAAAAACACGTTAATAACAGCTTTCTTAAGTGGACTTTTTACCGCTCTAACCACAGGTATGCCCGGTGGGCAAATCCCTAACTTTATCGAAAAGTTCATAACCGCATTTATCGTATTGCTTCTGTTTTACGGCCTGGGTAAACTCCACAATCAGATCAAATTGGGGATTCTTTCTCTCTTAGGCACATGCATAAGCGGAACTGTATTTTTAACTCTCGCTGCACTATTTGGCGCATTTAAGATGTCTATATTTGGTCCCACTTTTGTAGCTGTAGTCATCCCTGCTGCTATACTCAATTTTGTCGTGACATATATCCTTTACAATTTGGTTCTGGCAGCCAAAAAGGCAGCGAATGTCAGTTTCTAAACTATCCAGCTCCTTAAGTTTAAAAAGAGCGCGAAATGCGCTCTTTTTTGACATTTGTCCAAAACACGTCTTTTAATATCAATTTGTTGTGAAAATGCCATTTTCCAAGTAGTGTAAAGTTTTTTCATGTGACATCCTCTCTCCACCGAGGTGGAGAGCATCCCCAGATCAAGCACCTTCTGTATCGTTCTCGGCCTATGGGGTTTGCCATAGATGCATTACCGTCGATACAAACAGTAGCCAATCTCGGGTACCT